>NZ_JBFULQ010000107.1:0-14650 GCF_054049815.1 Mesorhizobium sp. P5_C1
GCCTGCAACTCGTCGAGGCCCTCGGCCTTTTCCGACGACGTCGCCAGGACGAACGGAAACGCCGCCGGCCGCTTCTTGATCTTTGCCAGCGTCTCCTCGATCAGCCGCGGCACGCCGGCAGCCTTGATCTTGTCTGTCTTGGTCAGCACGATCTGGTAGGACACCGCCGCCTTGTCGAGCAGCGACAGCACTTCGTCGTCCTTTGCCTTGATGCCGTGGCGGGCGTCGATCAGCACATAGACACGCTTCAGCGTGACGCGGCCCTTGAGATAGTCGAAGACCAGCTTGGTCCACTCGTCGACCTTCTCCTTCGGCGCGGTGGCGTAGCCGTAGCCCGGCATGTCGACCAGCGCCAAGGGCGGCAGGTCGGCGCCCTCGCCGGAAAATCCATCCGGCACGAAATAGTTGAGCTCCTGCGTGCGCCCTGGCGTGTTGGAGGTGCGCGCCAGTCCCTTCTGGTTGACCAGCGCGTTGATCAGCGACGACTTGCCAACATTCGAGCGTCCGGCAAAGGCGATTTCCGGCGGCCCTTCCGGCGGCAGGAACTTCATCGCCGGCACGCCGCGGATGAAGATCCACCCGCGCGTAAACAGTTCGGTGCCGATAACGGTGTTATTCAGAGCGTTCAAGCTGCTGCCTCCAGAAGAGAAATATCGGCACCCCGGATAGCATCGAGGTTGCGGCTGATCTTGTCCACCGGCCAGTCCCACCACGCCACCGCCAGCAGCCGCCTGATCGTCCGGTCGTTGAAACGCGTCTTCACCATTTTGGCGGGGTTGCCGGCGACAATCGCATAGGGCGGCACGTCATGCGTCACCACCGATTTCGCGGCAATGATGGCGCCATGGCCGATCGTCACACCGGGCAGGATCACCGCCTCCATGCCGATCCAGACGTCGTTGCCGAGCACGGTGTCGCCGCGCACTTCCTTCGACCATGTCGCCGGGTCAAAACCCTTTTCCCAGCCATGGCCGAAAATATTGAACGGATAGGTGGAAAAGCCTGACATGGCGTGATTGGCGCCGTTCATGATGAAGCGCGCGCCCTCGGCGATGGCGCAGAACCTGCCGATGATGAGCTTGTCGCCAATGAACGGATAATGATGCAGCACGCACTTCTCGGCGAATTTGTCCGGCCCGTCCGGATCGTCGTAATAGGTGTAGTCGCCGATCTCGATGTTCGGCGCGCTCACCAATCCCTTGAGGAAGCCGACGCGGGTGTGCATCGGGATAGGGTGCTTGATGTCGGGGTTGGGTCCGTCCATGTCGATGTCCGTCGGATGATTGGCCACCAGGCAACAGGCGAAGTTCGCATGCGCCGGTTCAAAATAGCGTGATCCGCCCTATAGCACCAATCGGCTGAGGAGCGAGTCTTGCGTGGTGGCGTTGCTCATTTGTTGCCGCGGCAGATCACGATCGGATCGGACAGCGCACTGTCGAAACCGCTGCCCTGGTAGACGGTGACGTTCGAAGCTCCGGGCGGCAACATGAAGGTGCCTTCGACGATTTTCTGATCGCCGGCTGACGTGTGCAGAGCCCAGCTAAACGTGCAAAACTGAGGCGGCGCCTGGGGTTCGACGTGGCTGCAGTTCAATTGCGCCCCACCCAGCATGGCGGCGCCGCCACAACTGACCGCCTCCTTTGCGAACGCAAAGCCGGGCCATCCCGCTAGGGCTGCCACGGTCACGATCTTTAGCCAATTCATCATCATATCCTTGTCCGGCAACGGCCTGTTGCTCGACCCTTCTGGGGCGCCGCAAGCGCGTGCGACATTTTTTCCGGACTTAGTGCGTCTTGTGCGCCGCGTCCAGCAGGATTATGTGCATGATGATAATAAGCATGCTCACTAAAAGTCGCGTTCAGAAAACCAGCCCCTCCCATGCCATCGTCACCCAACATCAGCTTCGTGCTGCACGATGTCGCGCGTCTGCTTCGAAAGCGGTTCGAACAGCGGTCGCGGGCGTCGCGGCTGACCCGCGCCCAGTGGCAGGTGCTGGCCTATCTGTCCCGGCATGAAGGCATCCACCAGAACAAACTGGCCGACCTGATCGAGATCATGCCGATCACGCTCGCCCGGCAGCTCGACAAGATGGAGGCGCGCGGCTTCATCGAACGCCGGCCCAATCCGGCTGATCGCCGGGCATGGCTGCTTTACCTGACGCCGCAAGCCCATCCGCTGCTCGAAATCATGCGCAGCAACGGCCAGAAGACGCGCGACGAGGCCTTCGTCGGCCTTTCGGCGGATGCCCAGCTGCATCTGCTGCAGACCCTATGCCTGATCAAATCCAATCTGCTCGAGGCTTGCGCTCAGCCAGCCGTCGACCGGGAGAACGACCATGACTGAATCGACCTCACCCAAAAAGCCCGGCAAGGACGAACCATCGGATCGCAAGAGCGACCAGATCATCCGGCTGGATAGCGAACGCGAGCAGAGGCGTGCCAGCGCAGTCATCGCCGATGGCGAGCTGGAAGCGCCGGTTGCACTGGAGCCGGTGGCACTTGAAGCCCCCTCCAAAGAGCCGCAGCCGCAAGCCATGGTGACGGTTGCGCCTGCGGCGCCGGTCAAGCCCAGGCGCAGCCTGACACGGCCGATCCTTTTCGCCCTGCTTCCCGTCGCGCTGGCTGTCGGCGGCTATTACTACGTTGTCGGCGGCCAGGTCATGACATCGGACAATGCCTACATCCAGGCGCAGTCGCTCGGCGTTTCCACCGACGTCTCCGGCACCGTCTCCGAGATCGACGTGCACGAGAACGAGGCGGTGAAGAAGGGCGACGTGCTTTTCCGCCTGAGGCCGGCCTCCTTCGAAACCGCTCTTGCCGCGGCCCAGGCCCAGCTGGGAACGGTGCGCAACCAGGTACTGACCTTGCAGGCAAGTTACCAGCAGTCGCTGGCGCAGATCGAGCAGGCGCAGGCCGACATTCCCTATTATGAGGCCGCTTTCAAGCGTCAGCAGGATCTTCTCAAGACGTCTACCTCTTCGCAGGCCACTTTCGACAGCGCCCAGCACGACCTCGATGCCGCCCGCCAGAAAGTGTCCGTCGCCAAGGCGCAGGCACAGGCGATGCTTGCCCAGCTGGGTGGCGACGCCAGCCAGCCGGTCGAGAAGAACCCCTTCTACCTGCAGGCCCAGTCGGCGGTGGACGACGCCCAGCGCAACCTCGGCGATGCGATCGTCAAGGCGCCGTTCGACGGCATCGTCACCAATGTGGACGCGCTCCAGGTCGGCAAGTACCTGCCGGCATCGCAACCGGCGTTCAGCCTGGTTTCGGCGACGGACCTGTGGATCGCGGCGGAGCCGAAGGAAACCGAACTGACCTATGTGCGGCCGGGGCAGACGGCGACGATCAGCGTCGACAGCTATCCGGGCAGTTTCTGGCACGGCACGGTCGCATCCATCAGCCCCGCCTCGTCGTCGAGCTTCTCGCTGCTTCCGGCGCAGAACACCACCGGCAACTGGGTCAAGGTCGTGCAGCGCATCCCGATGCGCGTGACGATTGACGATCTCCAGGGCAAACCGCCGCTGCGCGGCGGGATGAGCGCCGTCGTCGGCATCGATACCGGCCATGCGCGCGGCCTGCCGGACTTCGTCACGGATCTCATCAACCGGTTCGAGCAGAAGTCATGACCAGCGCGTCCGCGACAGGGGGCACATCGGTGGTCGCCAATCGCGGCGCCATCACCGCCTGCGTGATCCTGGCCGTAATCATGCAGGCGCTGGACACGACCATCGCCAATGTGGCGCTTCCCTACATCCAGGGCAGCGTTTCGGCGAGCGCCGACCAGATCAACTGGGTGCTGACGTCCTATATCGTCGCCGCGGCCGTGATGACGCCGCCTTCGGGCTACCTTGCCAATCGTTTCGGCCGCAAGCGCATCCTGCTGACCTCGATCACCGGCTTCGTCGTCGCATCGGTGCTTTGCGGCTTCGCGCAGTCGCTGCCGCAGATCGTCGGCTTCCGCCTGCTGCAGGGCCTGTTCGGCGCCGCCCTGGTGCCGCTGTCGCAGAGCATTCTGCTCGACATCTACAGCGTGGAAGAGCGCGGCTCGGCCATGGCGCTGTTCGGCGTTTCGGTGATGGTCGGACCGGTGCTCGGGCCGGTGATCGGCGGCTGGCTGACCGAAAATGTCAGCTGGCGCTGGGTGTTCTACATCAACGTGCCGATCGGCGCCCTGGCCTTCGCGGGCGTGTCGATGTTCGTCCTGGAAACCAAGACCGACCTCAAAGCAAGGCTGGACTGGCTGGGCTTCGGCATGCTCAGCCTCACCATCGCTTCGCTGCAGATGTTTCTCGATCGCGGCGAGCAGCTCAACTGGTTCTCGTCATCCGAGATCATCGTCGAGGCGCTGATCTGCGCGTCGGCCTTCTACATCTTCCTCGTCCACACCTTCACCGCCCGCAACTCGTTCGTGAACCCACGGCTCTTCCTCGACCGGAATTTCGCCGTCGGCATGGTATTCATCTTCATCGTCGGCATCACCTATCTCGCCTCGCTGGCCTTGATGACGCCCTATCTGCAGACACTGATGGGTTATCCGGTGGTGACCGCCGGCATCGTCATGGGGCCGCGCGGCCTCGGCACCATGGCGTGCATGTTCCTGGTCGGCAGGCTGGTCGGCAAGGTGGATACACGCTGGCTTCTCCTGACCGGCCTGCTGATCACCGCCTGGGCGATGTACGACATGACCGGCTGGACGCCCGATGTCTCGCAATGGACGATCATCAGCACCGGCTTCATCCAGGGTGCGGGGCTCGGCTTCCTGTTCGTTCCGCTGACCACCATCACCTTCGCCACGCTGGCGCCGGAGCGGCGCGCGGAAGGCACCGGACTGTACAATCTGTCGCGTAACATCGGCTCCAGTGTCGGCATATCGGTAGTCACCGCGCTTTTGACCCAGAATGTCCAGGTCAACCACGCCAACATCGCCACCTATGTGACGCCCTACAACCAGGCGTTCAGCAACCAGGCGATCTTCCAGGCGATGAACCCTTACAGCGCCGCCGGCCGTGCCGCGCTCGACGGCGTGGTAACGCTGCAGGCGACGATCATCAGCTACATGAACGACTTCAAGCTGATGATGATCCTTTCGCTTGCCGCCGTTCCGCTGGTTCTTTTGCTGCGCAAGCCGGCGACGCCGGCCAAGGTCGACCACAGCGCCGTCGTGGAGTGACGACGCGAGGGGCTACCCTTTGGATATGCCGATGCAAAAAGAAACCGGGGCCCTGTGGGGGACTACAGGACCCCGGCCGATGCCGATACGGCTTCCCAAGAAACATGGCACCTCGTCATGAGGTGGGGATGGCTGGCCCGAGAAAGCCCAACGGACCTGCCTTGATCCCCTGCGCCGGAAGCCGTTACTTCGGCAGCAGCACCTTGTTGACGACATGGATGACGCCGTTCGACTGGTTGACGTCGGCGATCGTCACCTTGGCCTCACCGCCGGACTCATCCATGATGTAGAGCTTGCCCTTCTTGACCTCGGCGGTCAGCGTATCGCCGGAGACGGTCTTCATCTCATACTTGCCCCCCATTGCCTTGGCCTTGGCCATCATGTCCTTGCCGGAGATCTTGCCGGCCACGACATGCGCGGTCAGCACCTTGGTGAGCTGGTCCTTGTTCTCGGGCTTGAGCAGCGTGTCGACGGTGCCTTTCGGCAGCGCGGCAAACGCTTCGTTGGTCGGCGCAAAGACGGTGAACGGCCCGGCACCCTGCAGGGTGTCGACCAGGCCGGCGGCCTTGACGGCGGCGACCAGCGTCGTGTGGTCCTTCGAGTTGACGGCGTTCTCGACGATGGTCTTGGTGGTGTACATCGGCGCGCCACCAACATTGGGGTTCTTGGCATAGGCTGGAGCGACGATCGTCGCGCCGGCGACGAGTGCGGAAAGGGCAATGGTCCTGAATGACGGCAAGCGCATGTGGTCTTCCTCCGGGTGAGGGCTGATCGGGATTGATAGCCTTTGGAAATGCACACGCAGTCACGCCCCGCGACCGCTTTCAGTTTCGCCGATCACGGGAACGTGACCCCGCCTGTGGCCAATAAAAAAGCCCCGGACCAGCCGGGGCTTTGATGGAAGGAGAGGCCTGCTATTCCGCTGGCGATGGTTTCTTTCGGAACAATGCCACGAGATTGTCCCACAACTCGATCTTGGCGCCCTGGCGCTTCATGATCACGCCCTGCTGCAGGATCGACAGCGTGTTGTTCCAGGCCCAGTAGATGACGAGACCGGCCGGGAAACCCGCCATCATGAAGGTGAAGATGACCGGCATCCAGGTGAAGATCGCGGCTTGCGTCGGGTCCGGCGGCGTCGGGTTCATGCGCATCTGCAGGAACATGGTGACGCCCATGATCAGCGGCCAGACGCCGATCATCAGCATGTGCGGCAAAGTGACCGGCACGAGGCCGAACAGATTGAAGATCGAGGTCGGATCGGGTGCCGCCAGATCCTGGATCCAGCCGAAGAATGGCGCGTGGCGCATCTCGATGGTGATGTAGAGCACCTTGTAGAGCGAGAAGAAGACCGGGATCYGCAGCGCCACCGGCCAGCAGCCGGCCAGCGGGTTGATCTTCTCGGTCTTGTACAGCTCCATCATCGCCTGCTGCTGCTTCATCTTGTCGTCCGCGTATTTCTCGCGGATCTCGAGCATCTTGGGCTGTACCTTCTTCATGTTCGCCATCGACGCGTAGGACTTGTTGGCGAGCGGGAAGAAGATGGCCTTGACGATGACGGTGGTGGCGAGGATCGCCAGGCCGAAATTGCCGAAGAATTTGTAGAGCGTGTCGATCAGCCAGAACATCGGCTTGGTGATGAAATAGAAATACCCCCAGTCGATCACCAAATTGAACTGGCGAATGTGACGGTCGGTCTCATAGGCGTTGATCTTGGCGACTTCCTTGGCGCCGGCGAAGATCTCTGTCTCGACTGTCGCGGACTGGCCGGCATCGACATTGATTGCATCGGTGAGGAAGTCGGACTGGTAGCGGTGACGACCATCGTCGAAAAAGGCATAGCGCGGCTGGAACGGTTGCTTCTCGGTCGGCACCAGCGTGACGGCCCAGTATTTGTCGGTGATGCCGAGCCAGCCATCGGTCGACTTGCCCGGAGTGACCTGCTTTTCGGATTCGATCTTGGCGTATTTGTATTCGGCCAAGCCCTCGGTGCCGGTAACGCCGATCAAACCTTCATGCAGCACGTAGGTACTGGCGACGGCCGGCTTGTCATAGCGCGTGACGCGGCCATAGTTGAACAGCGAAACGGCGCTGCTGCCGGAATTCTGCACCGTGTCCGAAACCGTGAACATATAGTCGTTATCGACGGAGAACGTGCGCTTGAACGTCAGGCCCTTGTCATTGGTGTAGGTGAGCGTGACCGGCGTCGACGGGCTCAGCGTCGGATTGCCGTCCACACTCCACACCGTGTCCGAACCCGGCACCGCACCGGTCTTGTCGTTGCCGACGAAACCGATCTCGGCAAAATATCCCGTCGCCAGCGCTTGCGGGTTGAGCAGCTCGATCTCGGGTGAATTCTTGTCGACGGTTTCGGTGTAATGCTTGAGCTTGAGGTCGTCGAGCCGCGCGCCGGTCAGGTTGATCGAGCCCTCGAGGCTCGGCGTATCGATCTTGACGCGCTTGCTTGCCGCCAGCGCCTGGTTGCGGTCGACCGCCGCAATCGCGTTGCCGCCGGGTGCGTTCGGAATGGCGCCAGGTGCGACGGGCGTTGCGGTACCGGCGCCTGGATTGGCGGCGTCGGCGGCCTTCTTCTGCTCTTCGACGCGCTGCTGTTCGACGCGGGCCGCCTCGCGCTGGGCTTCGCTGCGCGGCAAGACATAGAAATATTGCCATACCGCCAGGATCAGCACCGACAGCGCGATGGTGATGAAGAAGTTCCGGTTGTTTTCCATCGAAAGCCCTTGGCCTATCGTGTTCCGCGCAATCGGCGGGAAAGTTCGGCCTTCAACTGGCCGAACGGAATGGTCAGCACATCTTCGCGCCCGACGATGACATAGTCATTGCCAGGCGCCATGTCACTTGCGGCATGTGTACGGACCGCTTCTCGCAGCCGTCGCCGGACGCGATTGCGGACAACCGCATTGCCGACCTTCTTGGTGACGGTATAGCCGACGCGCGGCGACAGGCCGTCGCCACGGTCGAGAACTTCAACGAGAAAAAGCCGCCCGCGTCGCTTTTCACCACGACGGACGGCCAGGAATTCGGCGCGCTTCAGAAGCCGCTTGGGATTTGGTCCCACTGGCTTGCCGGATGCGGGCAACGATCTCGTCTTCCGTTCAGGCGCTGAGCCGCTTGCGACCGCGGTTGCGGCGAGCTGCGACGACGCCGCGACCACCCTTGGTGGCCATGCGGGCACGAAAGCCGTGCCGACGTTTGCGGACGAGTTTAGACGGTTGGTAGGTACGCTTCATTTGTTTTAATACCGCGGGGTGCGGCCCTTCTTGATTCTGTCACTGTGTAACAGGAGCTTTGCCGGGCCGGTTTTGGCGCGATCGAAACCGCGCCGGGACGAATGGCCCGAGCGTGAGCGGGCTTATAGAAAGAAGGGTTTTGGAAGTCAATCCGGAGTCGCCAGGCCGAAGCCGGTCGTCGTCCAGGCCGGTTTTTGTTTCCGGCCAAGGATGAAATTGGTAAAAAAGCCGTAATCGCCTAATCTGCGTTGATCAAGTGATCGTGAAGACATAGCCGCATGAGCGAAACCATACAGGCGGAGGAACGGATCGACACGGCGGCGCCAACCGCCGGGCGCACCGTGCCGCTGTCGCGCGGCCTGTCGACCAAGCTGCTGCTGCTCACCATCGTTTTCGTGCTTCTGGCCGAAGTGCTGATCTTCCTGCCGTGGATCGCCAGCTACCGGCTGAACTGGCTGAAGGAGCGGCTGAGCACGGCTGCGGCGGTGTCGATCGTGCTGGTGCAAGGTGAATCCACCTCGCTGTCGCGTGCGGCCCAAAACGACGTGCTGATGGCGATCGGCGCCAAGGCGATCGCGGTGCGTGACGGCGGCGTGTCGCGGCTGCTGGTGGTGGCCGAGATGCCGCCGCAGGTCGACGAACACATCGATATCGCCTCGATCGGCATGATCAAGGGCATGACCGGCGCGCTCGACACGCTGTTTTTCGGCGGCCACAGGATGCTGCGCGTCTTCGGCCCGGTCGGCGACAGCGACAAGGAGTTCGAGCTGATCATGCCGGACAACAGTCTGCGCAATGCCATGCTGCGATATTCGCGCAACGTCGCCTTCGTCTCGCTGCTGATCTCGCTGTTCACCGCAATGCTGGTCTATGCCGCGATCGACCTGATCATGATCGGGCCGATCCGGACGATGACGCGCTCGATGCTGTCCTTCTCCGAGGCGCCGGACGATCCCGGACGCATCATCCATCCCGCCGCCCGCGCCGACGAGATCGGCGTCGCCGAGCGCGAACTGTCGCAGATGCAGGAGCGGCTGCAAAAGATGCTCTCCGAGCAGAAGCACCTTGCCGACCTCGGCCTGGCCGTGTCGAAGATCAACCATGACATGCGCAACATCCTGGCCTCGGCGCAGCTGATGTCGGACCGCCTGCGCCAGGTCAAGGACCCGACCGTGCAGGCCTTCGCGCCGAAACTGCTGCGCGCGCTCGACCGCGCCGTCTCCTACTCCGAAGGCGTGCTTCACTACGGCCGCACCCAGGAGCCGCCGCCGTCGCGCCGCAGGCTCAGGCTGCGCCAGCTGGTCGAGGATGTGCACGGCCTGCTCGACATCGAGCAGGGCATCGAGTTCGTCAATGCGATCGAGCCGGGCTTCGAGGTGGATGCCGATTCCGAGCAGTTGTTCCGCGTGCTCACCAATCTGTGCCGCAATTCCGTGCAGGCCATGGCCGCAGACAATGAAAGCGCGCTGGTCCGGCGCCTGGCGGTATCGGCAGTGCGGCTGGGCAGCGTCAGCCGCATCGTCGTCACCGACACCGGCCCCGGCTTACCACCCAAGGCGCGGGAAAACCTGTTCGCGGCCTTTCGCGGCTCGGCCCGCAGCGGCGGCACCGGCCTTGGCCTGGCGATCGCGCACGAACTGATCCGGGCGCATGGCGGCACTGTTGAGCTGGTCGAAAGCATTGGCGGGCGCACCACATTCGCGGTCACCATCCCCGACCAGCCGGTCCGGCTCGACCAGGCCCGCAACGGCCTGCGCCGCCCGGCGTGATGGTTCGGGCGCTGTTTCGCCCGATGCTCTTCCCCTGCAGGCCCGGTGCCCATTTCCCCTGGGTCGGAGCTCTTCCCACCAGGGATCGCGTTTGAGCTCGACTTCGGGCCCTGTTGAACACGGCGGAATCCTGACCGCCGTCACCGGATGACATACCTGCGACAAAACTTTTGCCGGATCGGCTTGCTTTTCGGAAAATCAGTCGCTAGGGAACACGTCTCGTCGCGGCCGGTCGTTCACGATCGGCTAGCGGGGTCATGGAAAGCATGGCCTGTTGCGCGCCCGTAGCTCAGCTGGATAGAGCACCAGACTACGAATCTGGGGGTCAGGAGTTCGAATCTCTTCGGGCGCGCCATTACACCACCACCCCAGAGCAACACTGGGCACTCGGGGTCCGCTATTGACCCTCAGCGGCCATTCACCTTCGTGGCTTGGTCCTCGCGAGATGGAGGAAGCCGCCTGCCGGATGATCGCTCAGAGTCCGCACACTGAATCGGGACGTCAGGGGCAGGTGTCTGCCAAACGACGCTGGATATCCTCGACCAACAGGGCTGCTTCTTGCGCGATTGCCAATATTGTGCCCGACCGTCGCGAGATCGCGAAAGGCAGGCCGGCAAAATACACGCCAGGGGCGCCCGCGAACACGCCCTCGTGCAATGGTTGCCCTTGCGCATCGAGCGCATTGGGAACGCGCACCCACCCGAAATCCCCTCTGAACCCGGTGCACCAGATCACCGTTGTGATCCCCCGCGCGGCGAGGTCAATTAATCGGACTGGTGGATTCGGCAGAAGCGCGCCAATCACCTCCGCCGGGTCCGGCTCAGCCCTTGGGGCGTCGATCCCGTTGCGCGCGATGTACTCGTCGATATGGCTTCGAATTCTAGCGGAGCCCTCGTCTGCATGACGAACATGCTCCTCTGCATCGTCKCTGAACGAGAGGCGGCCGTTGTCGACGCCGGTGAAGCGACCCAGTAAGACAACGCCTTGCGCACTGAGGGACTGCAGGCTGATCGTATGGAGCGCACCTGTCAGCGGCCTTCCAGGGATGGGGCCCTGCTGAAGTATTTCGCTGCGCGTCACATCTATCAGTCCGCTAAGAACCATCCAGACGCTGATGTGACTGCCTCGGTACATTCGAGGCAGTCGGCCGACCCGGCTCGTTGCAAGAAAGACAGTTCGCCCCGCCTGGACCAAGTCCTCGGCTATTTGGCCGCCCGACTGGGCGCTACCGACCACCAACACGGCTCCGCTGTCGAGACGAGATGCGTTGCGGTAGGCCGATGCATCAATCTGTTGGACTTCCGGCGGCAGCAACGCAGAAAAAGGTGGGCGCGCCGGGCAATTCTGGTTGCTGCTTGCGATCACCACAGTCCTCGCCCACAAGGGGCCGTGCGGAAGGGCCAGCCGATACAGGCCGCCGCTCGCAACAAGTTCCGTCACCGGCGTGCCGGTTTCCACCGGGAGGCCATACCGGACTGCATAGTCCTCCAACAGCGTAACAAACTCACCGCTTGTCATTGCACCGTCGGGATCGGGGCCGACATAGGTATCCCCGGGCATGACCGTTTGGCTGTTAGGTGTGTTTACCCGAAAGGAGTCCCAGCGCTGGGTCCGCCAGGTCTCACCGATGCGACCTCGCTCCAACACTCTATGACGCAAGCCGCGCTGCGTCAGCGCATGACTGACGCCTAGACCCGCCCAACCGGCACCGATGACGGCGGCATCAAGAATGTCCGTTCCGCTCGTCATTAGGCCCCCTCTGATTGTCACCCTATTGTACTTTGTTAGATTAGCAAATGGCCTGCTTTCTAGTGCTGCTTGCTCTCACGCGACAAGATCGAACACGGCAACACTTGGCGAGGCGATAACTAAGATGTCGCGTCTCGTGCAAGCCGCGCCTCTGAGAACGTCTGTCAACCGAACGTCCGCCATTGGCGCAGAGCTGCGGGTGAGTTCGATCGATCTCGCGAGCTCGCTAGGTGAAGCGCAGGTCGCGTCGTGACGCAAGTGGTGCCGCCGAGACGGAACGGCTCGCTCGCGGGGCTGTCACCGTCTCTCGAAGCGATACTGTACTGAGCCGCTCCGCACGACCCGGAAGGATGCCGAGCCACCATCGCTTCGGCGACCGCTTTCCTCAACGCCGTCGCCGCCATGGAGGTCATGCGTGTTCGGGACGGACTCTCACTTCCGTCCGTTTGAAGCGTCACCAGGAGAGTTTAGCTCGTGCATTCGTGCAACAAGCTTGTGATTTTCGCATCAAGATCGCGGGCGACCGCAAGAGCCTCCAAATTACCATAAGAGAGCAGATAACTCTCCATTTTGTCATAAGAGACATGCACGCCATCGGGACGTTGATCAAGAAGGATTGTGACCGGGGCGTAAGATCCAGCATCGGGAACGTGCTTGACCATTTCTTTCATGATGAGTGGATTGCCCACCAAAAACCGCATGCTCTTAGGAGTGTCGCGTCCAGTCTCGCGGCGCAGAATGGCGCCCAAGTCGAATTCCGCGAAGAGCATGAGACCTGTGCGGCCTTGGCCGTTTTGCACAACGCGCTCCAAATCCGAGAAGGAATTTGCAGCCCTCGTCTCCTTGAAAAATTCGACCATGTCAGGTTGCCCGACCGCTGACTTGAGCGCGGCCACAACGGCGTCGAATGGTTTGGAACACGTCAGGCTGAAACGCTCAACCTCGACCTTTGCGATTGTCATTTCTTTCTCCGCAACAGCTCTCAAGAATAAAGGCGCGATCGATCGCGCCGGGATTATGCAACCGCCGATCAGGCTTCCAGGAAGGTCCGGACGTGGCTGACGAACAATTCGGGGTACTGAAACAGCGCGCCATGGCCGGAATCGGGATAGAGGACCAGCTGGGCGTTGCTTAGAGCCTTGAACATTGCGTAGGCGTTGTCCGCCGGCAGCATGGTGTCGTGGCTGCCGCTGACCACAAGGGCCGGCTGGTGGATGGCGCGCAGAATGGCGTGCTCGGGATCAGGTGTGGCGCACCAAGTAATAAGCGCCTTGGCCTGCGGATCCGTCACCGCGCCGCCGTTATCGGTGTCCCGATCTTCCTTGCGCACCTTCGCCCGCTTCAGGAACGCCAGGCCGGCCGACTGGCTGGCCGACGACTTCGTGAAGAATAGCGGCAGGCGGAGGTCCGGCGCCTCGGTTTGGGAAAACGCGTCCTGGAGAACCGTCAAAAGGTGTTCCTCTCCGCCTTTCGGAGCCGTGCCGACGAGGATTAGCTTGCGGACCAGCCGTCCGTGCTCGGCAGCGATCTGCTGGGCGACGAAGCCACCGAGGGAAAAGCCCAGAAGGTCGACTTCGGAGAGGCCGAGCAGTTTGATAAAAGCGACAGCGTCTTGGGCCATCGCCGCGATATTGTCGGGCGTTTGGCCTGTCGAGCGGCCGACCCCGGCGTTATCGAAAACGATCACCGGTCGATCGGCGGCCAGGACATTCACGACGGCGGGGTCCCACGCGTCGATGTTGCCCGAGAAATGCTGCAGGAGAACCAGCGCGGTTCCGGTCGATGGGCCGAGACGGCGATAGGCGAAGCGGATTCCGCTGCCTTCGATGTAACGGGTGGGCGCCGTTTCGAGCGTGGCGGCGTCCTGGCTCGCGATGTCGAACTCAGTCATGTCATCCTCCGGATGCTTGGCATAAAATAATCGAGTAGGATTAGCTGGTGCGGTTTTGGCTAGGTCTGAGCGGCTCGCGGTCCAAGGCATGCCGCAGTCTGCCGAGCACGTGTGCTCCCGGCACGAAAGTGCCGGGAGCGGTATCGTCACTTCACGAGTGCGGCCTTTTCAATCACGGCGGCGACTTCCTTCGCGTGGACGACGAGAGAGGCATGGCTGCCGGCGACCTCCGTCGTCTGGGCCTTCATCCTATTGGCGAAAATCTTCTGGACCTCGGGTGCGATGACCTTGTCCTTCGTGCTGATCACATAGAACGTCGGCTTGTCGCGCCAAGCTGCTATATCGACGGGAGCCTCGAACGCCGTGTGGTTCAACGGGAGCTGATGGTTTGCCAAGGATTCGGCGATCTCCGGAGGAAGGTCAGCCGCGACTGCCGAAGGAAACACTTTGGGATCGATGTAGAGGTTGCCCTTTTCGTCGGGATGGATCGCCGCGGCGCCTTCGGTTGCCGGACCGCTCTTGGATAAGCTCGCAAGAGATTCCCCCACGTCGGGCGCGAATGCGGAGACATAGACGAGCGCCGAGACCTTTGGATCGTCGCCTGCTTGGGTGATGACCACACCGCCCCAAGAGTGGCCAACGAGAACGGTCTTCCCGTTCTGTTTCGCGAGCGCCTGTTTGGTGGCATCGACGTCCGCTGCGAGGGAGGTGAGCGGGTTTTCGACGAGCGTTACGTTGTAGCCCTTCTTCGTCAGGATATCGGCAACCGGCTTCCAACTCGTCTGGTCGACGAAAGCGCCATGGACGAGCACGATATTGTGAGC
>NZ_JBFULQ010000108.1:0-14622 GCF_054049815.1 Mesorhizobium sp. P5_C1
TGACTGCCGCTTCCCCAAACAACAGACAGGACCTTGCCGACCTGCTGGCCTTTTATGCCAGCGCCGGTGTCGACGAGGCGCTTGAAGACCAGCCGGTGAACCGGTTCGCAGAGGCGCCCAAACCGGCGGAGCGGCCGGTGGCGCCGTCCACCGACGCCGTTGCGCCACCTGGTTCGACGAACGCGTCGCGCCCCGAGCCGGCCGACAGGGCAAATCTTCCGCCCGTGGCGCGTGCACCGTCGATAACCGCTGCGGTTCCGGACGAGGCGCAGGCGGCGCTGGCGCGCCACCTGGCAACGACGGCAACGACCCTGGACGAGCTTCGCCAGCACATGGCGGCCTTCGACGGCTGCAATCTGAAGGCCACCGCCAAGAACCTGGTGTTCGCCGACGGCAACCCGGCGGCCGCCGTCATGCTGGTGGGCGAAGCCCCCGGCCGCGACGAGGACATCGAGGGCCTTCCCTTCGTCGGCCGCTCGGGCCGGCTGCTCGACCAAATGCTGGCGGCGATCGGCCTCGACCGCACTTCGGTCTATATCGCCAACGTCATTCCGTGGCGGCCGCCGGGCAATCGCACGCCGACGCCGCACGAGACCGAGATCTGCCGGCCGTTCATCGAGCGGCAGATCGAGCTGGTCAATCCGAAGGTGCTGATCAACCTCGGCGGCCCTTCGGCCAAGACCTTGCTCAACACTTCGGAAGGTATCTTGCGGCTGCGCGGCAACTGGCGCGTCCACACGACAGCTTCCGGCATCGCCATCCCGGCCATGCCAACGCTGCATCCGGCCTATCTCCTGCGGACCCCATCGCATAAGAAGCTGGCATGGCGGGATTTCCTCGAAGTGAAGGCGAAGCTGCGGGCACTTGGTTGAAGCGCGGCAGCTCTTCCCTTCTCTCCTTGTGGAGGAGGGACAGGGCCATAACCTCCCAGGTAATTGAAATGCATCCACTGCCAGCCTAACCATGCCCCCATGACAACAGCCCAAAATTCCGCCGGCAGCCTCATTCGGGAATGGCGCACCCGCCGTCGCATGAGCCAGCTCGACCTCGCCATGGAAGCCGAAATCTCGCAGCGCCATCTGAGCTTCGTCGAGAGCGGGCGTGCCGCGCCCTCGCGCGACATGGTGCTGCATCTGGCCGAGCAATTGTCGATCCCGCTCCGGCAGCGCAACCAGTTGTTGCTTGCCGCAGGCTTTGCGCCGAGCTTCGGCGAGCGGTCGCTCAGCGACACGACGCTGGCGCCGGCAATGGCGGCCGTTGAGATCGTGCTCAAGGGACACGAGCCCTTCCCAGCGCTCGCCGTCGACCGGCACTGGAACCTGGTTTCGGCGAATGCCGCCATCGCTCCCTTCCTTGCCGATGTCAGCGAGGCTTCGCTGCTGACACCGCCGGTCAACGTGCTTCGGCTCAGCCTGCATCCGGGCGGTATCGCTCCACGCATCGTCAATCTTCAGGAATGGCGCACGCACTTGCTCGAGCGTCTCAAGCACCAGAACGACGCCAGCGGCGATCCGGTGCTGATCGACCTGGAGCGCGAACTGCGGACTTATCCGTCCGGCTTGAACGGCAGCCGGCCGGCGCCGGTCGAGCCGAATGCCATCGTGCACCCGCTAAGGCTGGCGCATGGCGATCAGGTGCTGTCGTTCATCAGCACCATCACGGTGTTCGGGACGCCGCTCGACGTGACGCTGTCGGAACTGGCGATCGAATCGTTTTTCCCGGCCGACGAACAGACGAGGACGGTGCTGGTGCGGCTGGCGAAGGAGCGGGCCGAACGATCGTAACAGGGAAGCCTGACCCGGCCCTTCGCTTTCGCTCTGGGCGTTTCGTCGTTCCGGAAAGCCAAGCAATTGGCTTTCCGTCCGCTATGCGGACCTCTCCTCACCCCTGAGGCAGAGTCGCCCGTCGCGTGCGGGTGCGCTGCAGACCAAGCTGGCGCTCGCGCCAGATGATGAAGATCCCGGCGGCAACGACGATCAGGCCACCGACCAGCATGTTGAGCGTGGCAACGTCGCCAAAGACGATATAACCGACGACGACGCCAAGGATCATCGAGGTGTATTCGAAGGGCGCCACGACCGAGGCTTCGGCATGGCGATAGGCCGAAGTCATCAGGATCTGGCCGAGGCCGCCGCAGAAGCCGGCAGCGACAAGAAGAGCCGCCTGGAGCGGCGTCAGCGCCTGCCAGCCGAACGGCAACGAGAGCAGCGCCATGACGCTCGCCGTCACCGAAAACCACAGCACGATGGTCGCGGTGCGCTCGCTTTGCACGAGATTGCGCACCAGCAGCATGGCGACGGCCGAGATCGCCGCCGCGACAAGAGCGGCAATGACGCCGAGCACTTCCTGGTCGTCGAGCGCCTCGTCGGAACTCAGCAGCGTCAGTTCCGGCCAGGAGATGATCAGCACACCGATCAGGCCGACAGCGACCGCGCTCCAGCGATAGACGCGGATGGCTTCGCCGAGGAAGATCGAACTGAACACCACCACCAGAAGCGGCTGCGCGTAGTTCAGCGTGATCGCCTCCGGCAGCGGCAGCCGCGTCAGCGCGAAAAAGCCAAGTCCCATGGCGCAGACGCCAACGACACCGCGCGCAATGTGATTGAGCGGGCGCTTGGTCGAAAACGCAGTGCCGAGTTTTCCCTTGAAGGCGAGAAAGGCAATGATCGGAAAGATGGCGAAGAAGGAGCGGAAGAAGACGATCTGGCCCGCCGGCACGGTGCCCGCCGCCTTGATGCAGGTCGACATGCCGACGAAGACCGCCACCGAAACGATCTTGAGCGTGATGCCGGTGAGCGTGCTGTGCCCGACGGGATGGTCGCTGGCTGCTGCGGCCTGACCTGCTTTTGCTGTCACGAGTCTGATCCATCCCGATATGATCGGAATGGAACTCTGTTTTCTTGCCTGACCATAATCTTTTCCGAAAACCGGTTCCCACTTTTCGGGATCATGATCTAGCCGCTTCCCGGATCGTTGCCCAGATGCGCGCCGGCGTCGCCGGCATGTCGATGTGCTTGACACCGTAGGCGCGCCAGAGCGCGTCCGTCACCGCATTGAGTGCCGCCGGCGTCGAGCCGATGGTGCCGGCTTCGCCTGCCCCCTTGATGCCCAGCGCATTGGTCGTCGAAGGCACGTTGCGGGTCTCGAAATGGAAGAATGGGAAATTGTCGGCGCGCGGCATGGCGTAGTCCATGAAGCTCGCCGTCAAGAGCTGTCCATCCTCGCCGTAGATGGTGTCCTCGGTCAGCGCCTGGCCAATGCCTTGCACGACGCCGCCATGCACCTGACCGGCGAGCAGGATCGGATTCACGGTGACGCCGAAATCGTCGACTATGGTGTAGCGGACGATGTCGGTGGTGCCGGTGTCCGGGTCGATCTCGACCTCGCAGATATGGGTACCGTTGGGATAGGTGCACTCGTCCTGCACGAACTCGCCGAACCCCTTGAGATCATCCGGCGTCTTGGCGGCCTTGGCGATGGCGGAAAAATCTATCGTGCGGTCGGTGCCGACGATGCGGGCGACGCCGTCCGACAATTCGATGTCGCCAGCCGAGGCCTCCAGCTCGTCGGCGGCGATGCGCTTGATCTTGTTGGCCAGATCTTCACCGGCGCGCGACGCCGAAACGCCGCCGAGCGGAATCGAGCGCGAGCCGCCGGTGCCGCCGCCGGCCTTCAGCTCGTCGGTATCGCCCTGGCGGACATGGATCTTGTCGATGTCGAGATTGAGCTTTTCCGACAGGAACTGCGCGTAGGCGGTGGCATGCCCCTGGCCGTTGGTCTGGGTGCCGATCTTCAGCGTCACCGTTCCGTCGCCGTTGAGTTCGACAAAGGCCGGTTCCGAACCCGGAAAGGCGCAGGCCTCGATATAGGTCGCCATGCCGAGGCCGCGGATCTTTCCGCCTGCTTTCGACTGTTCGAGCCGCGCCGGAAACGCCTTCCATTCCGCCTGTTCAATGGCGCGCGTCATATGGCCTTCGAATTCGCCGGTGTCGTAGAGACGGCCGGTCTGCGTGCGGTAGGGAAACTGCTCGGGCCGGATGAAATTGCGGCGCCGGATTTCTTCGACGGGCAGACCCAGATCGTGGGCGCAGGCGTCGACGAGCTTTTCCAGGAGGAACGCCGCTTCCGGGCGACCGGCGCCGCGATAGGCATCGACCGGGCAGGTGTTGGTGTAGAGGCCGGTGACCGACACGTCGAGCGCCTGGATGTCGTAGACGCCGGTCGACATGGTGACGCCGATATAGGGAATGTAGGGACCGTATTGCGAGACATAGGCGCCCATATTGGCGAGCAGGTCCACCTTCATGCCAAGGAAGCGGCCATCCTTGTCCAGCGCCATCTCGGCTTTCACGACATTGTCGCGGCCTTGCGCGTCGGTCAGGAAGTGTTCGGTGCGGTCGCCGGCCCATTTCACCGGACGGCCAAGCCGCTTCGCCGCCTCGAGCACCAGCGGGTATTCGCGGTAGACGAAGCTCTTCGGCCCGAAACCGCCGCCGACATCCGGCGTGATGACACGCAGCTGGTCCTTCTTGATCTTGAACAGGCTGGCCAGGATGTACTGCATGGAATGCACGCCCTGTGACCCCGTGGTCAGCACGAAGCGGTTCTCCTGAACGTTCCACTCGCCGATCGCCGAGCGCGGCTCCATGTAGTTGCAGACCAGCCGGTTGTTGACGAATTCGATGCGGGTGACATGGGCGGCCTTGGCGAAAGCCGCGTCCGTCTTTTTCTTGTCGCCCGTATGGTAGCTGAAGGCCCGATTCGAGCCGAGTTCCGGCCAGACCAGCGGCGTGCCTTCGGCGAGCGCCGTCGCCGTTCCGGACGCCGCATCTTCGCTGTCATAGTCGACGTCGATCAGTTCGGCGGCATCCTGCGCCAAAGCGCGGCTGTCGGCGACGACGAAGGCAACGGCGTCGCCGACATAGTTGACGCGGTCACGGCACAGGACCGGAATGTCGCGGGTCGGCGCCTTGGTGCCGTCCGGCTGTTGCTGCATGACGCCGGACTTGAGATCGCCGAGATGGGCAAGGTCCTTGCCGATCAGCACCAGATGCACGCCGGGCGCTGCCTTCGCCGCCTCGGTCGAACCGATGGTGAAGCTGGCCTTGGCGACCGGCGAGCGCAGGACATAGCCATGCAGGACGCCGGCCGGCTGGATGTCATCCGTGTAGCGGCCCTGGCCCTGGATGAAGGCGGCATCCTCGCGCCGCAGCACGGATGCGCCCATCCCGAATTTCGGCGTGACGACGGTCATGGAGGCCTCGTGATGATGAATGGGAGGAGGAACGCCTGAAATAGGCGCCGTCTCAGTTTTGTCGAGGGGCTGTTTCGTGTAAAGAGCGCGGACTTCAAATTTCTTGGACCAGCGGAAACAATCCGCCGCCAAGGCAATCGACAGGAAAACCCACGGAATGCGCACGGACACCGGCCAGGTCTTCAAGCTCGAAGACTACCGCCCCAATGATTACCTCATTCCGCAAACCAACCTCACCTTCCGCCTTTCGCCAGACGCAACGCGCGTCACCGCCGTGCTCACGGTCGAGCGCCGTGACGGTGTATCCGCGTCGGCTCCGTTGGTGCTCGACGGCGACGGGCTGACGCTCAAGCGCGTCGAGATCGGCGGCAAGAAAGCGAAACCGGCCGATTTTCTGGTGACGCCAGACCAGCTGACCATCCTCGAGCCGCCGGCCGCGCGGCGCTTCCAGCTGCTCATCGAGACCGAATTGGCGCCGGTGGGCAACGAAGCGCTCATGGGCCTTTACCGCTCGAGCAATGTCTACTGTACGCAATGCGAGGCAGAGGGCTTTCGCCGCATCACCTATTTCCTCGATCGCCCCGACATCCTGTCTGTCTACACAGTGCGCATCGAAGCCCTGCGCGACGAGGCGCCGCTGCTTTTGTCCAACGGCAACCTGGTCGACAAGGGTGACATCGGCGATGGCTGGCACTTTGCTAGATGGCACGACCCCTTCCCCAAGCCGTCCTATCTGTTCGCGCTGGTGGCGGGCAATCTCGGCAAAGTCGCCGACAGTTTCGTCACCCTGTCCGGCCGCATGGTCGAGCTCGGCATCTATGTCGAGCCCGGCAAGGAAAAGCTGGCCGGCTACGCGATGGACGCCCTGAAGCGGTCGATGAAATGGGATGAAGAGGCGTTCGGCCGCGAATACGACCTCGACGTCTTCAACATCGTCGCCGTGTCCGACTTCAACATGGGCGCGATGGAGAACAAGGGCCTCAACATCTTCAACGACAAATATGTGCTGGCCGATCAGGAGACAGCGACGGATGCCGATTTCGCCAATATCGAGGCGATCATCGCGCA
The DNA here is from genome assembly GCF_054049815.1 of Mesorhizobium sp. P5_C1. Taxonomy (NCBI): domain Bacteria; kingdom Pseudomonadati; phylum Pseudomonadota; class Alphaproteobacteria; order Hyphomicrobiales; family Phyllobacteriaceae; genus Mesorhizobium; species Mesorhizobium sp. P5_C1. The sequence continues at coordinate 6,323 of NZ_JBFULQ010000108.1, forward strand.
TGAGTATTTTCACAATTGGACAGGCAACAGAATCACTTGCCGCGACTGGTTCCAGCTCTGCCTGAAGGAAGGGCTGACGGTTTTCCGCGACCACGAATTCTCCGCCGACCAGCGCTCGCGCGCGGTCAAGCGGATCGCCGAAGTGCGCACGCTGCGCTCCCACCAGTTTCCCGAGGACCAGGGCCCGCTGGCGCATCCGGTGCGGCCACGTCGCTACCGCGAGATCAACAATTTCTACACGGCGACGGTCTACGAGAAAGGCTCCGAAGTGGTGCGCATGATCCGCACCATTCTCGGGCCCGATGCCTTTCGTGCCGGCATGGACCTCTATTTCGAGCGTCACGACGGCGACGCGGCGACGATCGAGGATTTCATCAAGGTGTTCGAGGACGCATCCGGCCGCGACCTGTCGCAGTTCGCGCTCTGGTACCACCAGGCGGGCACGCCCAATTTGACCATCAGTTCGACGCACAATCCGGCGTCGCAGGAGTTCATGCTCGAAATCGAGCAGTCGGTGCCGCCGACACCCTCCGAGAGCCGCAAGCGGCTGATGCACATCCCGCTCGCCTTCGGCCTGATCGGCGCCGGTGGCCAGCCGGTCGACTACAGCGGCGTCGAGGGCGCCAGCGTCGAGGACGGCGTCATCCATGTCCGCAAGCGCCGCCACATGGTGCGGTTCTCAGGTGTTGCCGAGCGACCGGCGGTGTCGCTCAACCGCGGTTTTTCGGCACCGGTGACGCTGTCCGTCGAGCAGAAGGCCGACGACCAGTTCTTCCTCGCCCGCCATGACAGCGACGCCTTCTCGCGCTGGCAGGCCTTCAACACGCTGTTGACCGACGCGCTGATTGCCGCCTTCCGCGAGATCCTCGGCGGCAGGCAGCCGGTTTTCGCGTCGCGGCTGACCGAACTCGCCGGCGGCATCGCCGCCGACGAGACGCTGGAGCCGGCCTACCGGGCGCTGGCGCTGGCGCTGCCTGGCGAAGCCGACATTGCCCGCGATATCGGCAGCAACATTGACCCCGACGCCATCTACGCTGCCCGCGAGGCGCTTGCACTGGCAATAGGCACGGCCAACTCTGACAATTTTGCCGGCCTCTACGACAGGCTTGCCGACAAAGCGGCATTCAGCCCGGATGCGGCGAGCGCCGGACGACGGGCCTTGCGCAACACCCTGCTGGACTATCTCTCGATGCAGCCGGGGGGAGCAGCACTTGCCGCCGGACATTTCCAATCGGCGACCAACATGACAGACCGCGCCGCGGCCCTTGCCATGCTTGCGCATCGCCACCACGGTTCGCCCCAGGCGATCCAGGCGCTGGTTGCATTCGAGACGACTTATGGCTCCGACCCGCTAATCATGGACAAATGGTTCCAGATCCAGGCCAGCGTGCCCGGTCCGCAGGCCGTCGACACGGTGCGCGCGCTGACCGCTCATCCCGCTTTCTCGATGCACAATCCGAACCGGGTGCGCTCGTTGATCGGCACCTTTTCCAGCGCCAACCAGACCGGCTTCCACCGTGCGGACGGCGAGGGCTACCGGTTCTTCTCGCAGACCGTGCTCGAGGTCGAAAAGCGCAATCCGCAATTGGCGGCGAGGCTGGCGACGGCACTCCGCTCATGGCGTTCGCTCGAACCTGGCCGACAGGCCAAGGCCAGGGAAGCGCTGCTTTCGATCGCGAAAGCCGGAGACCTGTCGGCGGATCTGAGCGATATTGTCGATCGCACGCTGGCGTAGACGTGCGCTCTTGTCCGGAAAGGGCCGTTTCGGCACTATTTTAGTCAATTTTTAATCTTTTTTCGCCGGACCACTGGACAAGGCGAATCACCTTTGATTCTTTACTGACGATTCGGATGTGCGGCGTTTGCCGGATCAAAGCAGCATAGGCAACTTCGGGGAGTGCCATTTATGGCGAAGGCGGACGCGTGGGGCGCGCCCGGGGGGAAGGTTTTTGCGCATCGCGAGACGCGAAGCGACGGCCTTGCCGGGAACACGCGGCTCATCGCCGAACCGGCCTACCGGCGGCTTCTGGCCGCCGAGCCGCTGCTGCGCCGATCGATACCTGCCCTCATCATCACCTTCCTGATCGTCATCGCGGCGCTGCGGGTCCTGTCGCTGATGAACGAGCGCGACGATATCGAACGCAGCGCCAAGGCGATCCTCACGCTGGCGGCGGGTCAACTGGCGAGTTCGCTCGCCATCACTTCGGACACGGTGCCGGGCGCCATCCAGGACCTGTTGGAAACCACCAGCCGCCAGGGCGCGATGGGCCGCAGCCATGTGCTCGTCATCACAGACAGCGCTTTCAAGATCATCGCGGTGACACCGCGCTCGGTGCCATGGCAGAGCCATTCGCTCGACGGCCTCGTCGAGGGCGGCCAGCCATTGTTCATGTTTGGCGACCGCGCAGGCGTCATGGAGGTCAACATCGGCGGACGGGACTGGTATGCGGCGGTCAGCCTGGCGAATGGGCGAAAGGGTGCCGCGGCGGCACTGGTACCGCAGGACGCGGTTTTCGACGCCTGGCGCAAGACTGTCTCGCTGAACGTCACCCTGTTCGTGCTGACGGCCGGCGTGCTGATCATCATCCTCTACGCCTATTTCGGCCAGGCGGCACGCGCGCAGGCGGCCGATCGCATCTATCTCGAAGCGCATCAGCGCATCGACATGGCGCTGGTTCGCGGCCGCTGTGGCCTGTGGGACTGGGACATGGTGCGCGGCAAGATGTACTGGTCGCGCTCGATGTACGACATGCTCGGCTACAAGCCCTGCGACACGATGCTGTCCTTCGGCGAGGTCGACGAGATCATCCATCCCGAGGACGGCGACCTGTTCGAGCTCGCCAACAGAATTGTCGCCCGTGAGATCGACTATATCGACCAGGTGTTCCGCATGCGCCACGCCGACGGCCAATGGGTGTGGATGCGCGCCCGGGCACAGGTCATCGATCCCGAAGCGCCGGAGATCYAGCTGATCGGCATCGCCGTCGACGTCACCGAACAGCGCCATCTGGCGCTGCGTTCCGAGGCGGCCGACCTTCGCCTCAGAACGGCGATCGAAAACATCAACGAATCCTTTGTGTTGTGGGATTCGGCCCAGCGCCTGATCATGTGCAATTCCAAATACCAACAAGACAATGGACTTTCGGACCGCGACGTCATGCCCGGCACCGCGCGCGCGGTGCTGGAAGACCGGATGCTGGCCTTTGCTTCCGAACGGCGGCTTGCCAACACCAGCGGACTGCAGGGCGGCGCGACCTTCGAGCGGCAGCTGGCCGACGGCCGCTGGCTGCAGGTCAACGAACTGAAGACCCGGGACGGCGGCATCGTCTCCGTCGGCTCCGACATCACCCAGATCAAGCTGCACCAGGAGAAGCTGGTCGACAGCGAGCGCCGGCTGATGGCGACGATCCATGATCTGAGCCTCGCCCGCCGGGCCGAAGAGGAGCGATCGCGCGAACTGGTCGACCTCAACCGCAAATACATGAAGGAAACCGAACGCGCCGAGGCGGCGAACCGGGCGAAGTCCGAATTCCTCGCCAATATGTCACACGAACTGCGCACGCCGCTGAACGCCATCATCGGCTTCTCCGAACTGATGGAACAGGGCCTGTTCGGTCCGCTGGGGTCGGAGCGCTACGAGGAATATGCCACCGACATCAACAGCAGCGGCAAATATCTGCTGGGCGTCATCAACGACATTCTCGACATGTCCAAGATCGAGGCTGGCCAATTCTCGCTGGACCAGGAACAGATCGACCTCGGTCCGCTGATCAGCGAGACGGTTCGCGTCGTCTCGCTGCAGGCGGCGCAAAAGGCGATCACCGTGGAAACACGTATCGCCGACGCGCTGACGCTGTTCGCAGATCGCCGTGCGATCAAGCAGATCGTCATCAACCTCTTGTCCAACGCGGTGAAATTCACCGGCCAGGGCGGCCACATATCGGTCAGGGCCCGCAACACTTCCGGCGCGCTTGTATTGACCATCGAGGATAATGGCTGCGGCATCCCTAAAGACGCGCTCGGCAAGCTCGGCCGACCCTTCGAGCAGGTGCAGAACCAGTTTTCCAAGAGCCACGCCGGATCCGGCCTGGGCCTCGCCATCTCACGCTCGCTGGCCGAGCTCCAGGGCGGTGCGCTGAAAATCCGTTCGACCGAAGGTGTCGGCACAATCGTGTCGGTGCGCATTCCGGTGAAGAAGGCCGCGCCGGCGATCAAGGTCGCGGCCTGAGCAACCACAGGCTCCGACTGACGTCGCCGGAGCCTGGATCGGACAGCCTCACTGCATGCCGCCTTCGTTGTCGTCGCCATCCCATTCACGATGACGGCCAAAGCGGCCGCCTTTCGGCAGTTCGCTCTTCTCGATCTTGCCGTCATTGTTCCTGTCGAGCATGGCAAAGACCTTCTTCTGGCGACTGGTGATGTCGTCTGATGTCAGCGTGCCATCGCCCCTGGTGTCGTAGCGGGCGATGATGCGTTTGGCCATCTGCTCAAAACGCGCCTTCTCCAGCGCATCGGCGAGTTGGGCGACGGTCAGTTTGCCGCCATTGTCGGCGACGAGTTTCTTCAGCCGCGCGTTCATGGCGTCGGAAAACTGGTCGAAGCTGATGGTGCCGTTGGAATCGCTCATCGCCTTGCTGAGGCGCATCATCGTGCCCTCGCGCAGCTTTTCGCTGGCATTGTTTTCGGCATAGGCCGTGGTGCCGACGGCGCCGGCCAGGGCGACGAAGGCAAGGGCAAGTTTGGTTGTCGTTCTCATGGTCTTCTCCTGTTACATCGTCACCCCCGATGCGGCCTGACGAACGGCTTCACAGTCGTCCGGCACGAAGCAAAAGGTCAAAGTCCTTCCTGACCTTTTGCGACGTCTCCTTGAGGTGCGCTTCCAGCACACCGAAATCCGGCAGGTCAGTCACCGCCAGAAGCAGATCCGAAAGCCCCGGCGGAACATCGTCGCGCTCGAAGGCTCCGGTGAGGCACAGCCGCGTCATCTGGGTCAGCGCCAGATAGAGCGCGTAGGCTTCGCCAAGTTCCTGCCTGACCCCGGCATCGGCGAAGCCCGGCGCCAGGCGGGACAGGATTTCGGCCGTGCCGGTGGCACGTCTAACGGCCGGGGCACGTGCAATTGGCACGGCCGGGGCACTCGGGCCGGCTTCGACCTGCCCGGTGAGCACGGCCACCTGGGCGATGAATTCGAGATCGATCAGGCCGCCGGGGATCAGCTTGATGTCCCATAGGTCGCGCGGCGGCTTTTCCTTTTCGATCATGGCGCGCATATCCGAGGCCCCGGCCATCACTTTTGCCGCGTCGCGCGGCTGGCCAAGCACTGCCGCCACTTCCGCCTCAACCTCGCTGCACAGGTCGGCATCGCCGGCAATGGTACGCGCCCGCGACAGCGCCATGTGCTCCCACGTCCAGGCCTCCTGGCGCTGGTACTTCTTGAAGGCATCGACATGGGTGGCCACAGGCCCCTTGTTGCCGGATGGCCGCAGGCGCAGGTCGAGTTCGTAGAGCACGCCTTCCGCGGTTGGCGCGGACACGGCCGCGATCAGCCGCTGCGTCATGCGGGTGTAGTAATGCGAAGGCGCCAGCCGCTTGTCGCCATCGGATTCTTCGGCATCCGGCGCGTGGTCGTAGAGCAGGATGAGGTCGACGTCCGATCCGGCGGTCAGCTCGCGGCTGCCGAGCTTACCCATGCCGAGCAGCGAAACCACGCCGCCGGCAATCGTGCCGTGGCGTGCCGCGAATTCGGCGGTCACCGCCTGTAACGCCGCCTCGATGGTGAGATCCGCAAGATCGGAAAAGGCGCGGCCGGCCCGAGCCGGATCGATCGAGCCGGCCAGCAAGCGGACACCGATCAGGAACTTTTGCTCGGAGGCAAAAATGCGCAGCCGGTCGAGCACGTCCTCATAAAGCCGGTCGCCCTCGACAAAGGCGGAAAGCCGCGCCGACAGGTAGGCACGGTCCGGCAATTCGGTCAGCAAGGCCGGGTCGAGCAAGCCATCGAAGACATGCGGTCGGCGCGTGATGATCGCCGCCAGCCGGGGTGCGGCACCCATGATCGTCGCCATGAGCTTCAACAGCGCCGAATTGGATTGCAGCAAGGAGAACAGCTGGATACCGGCAGGCAGGCCGGCGAGAAACTCGTCGAAGCGTATCAAGGCTTCGTCGGCCCGGCGCGTCTGGCCGAAGGACCGCAGCAGCGCCGGCGTCAGTTCCGTCAGCCGCTCGCGGGCTTCCGCCGACCGGGTGACGCGATAGCGGCCGAAATGCCAGCCGCGGATGACGCGGCAGATGTCGCTCGGCCGCTGAAAGCCGAGGCCGTGCAAGGTCCGCAGCGTGTCGGGATCGTCGACATCGCCGGTGAAGACCAGATTGCCGATGCCCGTCGAAAGCTCGGGCGCGGTTTCGAACAGGGCTGCGTAGTGGCGTTCGACCTGTTGCAGCGAGGCGCGGAAGGCCTGGGAAAAGGCGGCGGCGTCGGCAAAGCCGAGCATGCGGGCGATGCGCTCCAGCCCTTCATCGTCTTCCGGCAGCGTGTGCGTCTGCTCGTCGGCAACCATCTGCACGGCATGTTCGACACGGCGCAGGAACCAGTACTGTCGGGCCAGCGCATCGCGGGCGTCTGAAGTGATCCAGCTGCGCGCCGCAAGCTGGCCGAGCATCGGCACGGTCTCTCGCCCGCGCAGTTCCGGGAAACGTCCGCCGGCGATGAGCTGCTGGGTCTGGACGAAGAACTCGATCTCGCGGATGCCGCCGCGCCCGAGCTTGACGTTGTGGCCCTTCACGGCGATCTCGCCATGGCCCTTGTGGGCGTGGATCTGGCGCTTGATCGAATGGACATCGGCAATCGCCGCGTAGTCCATGTATTTGCGCCAGATGTAGGGCTGCAACTCCTTGAGGAAGGCAGCGCCGGCGGCGAGGTCGCCGGCGACTGGACGCGCCTTGATCATCGCGGCGCGCTCCCAGTTCTGGCCGCGCGCCTCATAATAGCGCAGCGCTGCCTCGACCGGGATCGCCAGCGGTGTCGAACCGGGATCGGGGCGCAACCTGAGATCAGTGCGGAAGACATAACCGTGCTCGGTGCGGTCCTGCAGGATGCGCACCAGGCGACGCGTCAGGCGCGAAAACAGCTCGGTGGCATCAAGTGGATCAACGACGGCGGGCGCTTCCGGATCGAAGAAGACGACGAGATCGATGTCGGAGGAAAAATTCAGCTCGTGCGCGCCAAGCTTGCCCATGCCGAGCAGGATCCAGCCCGATTGCCTCGACGGATCGTCGAGATCCGGCAGCTTGAGCTTGCCCTGGCCATGCGCGTCGCGCAGCAGGAAGTCGACGGCAGCGCGGGTGCAAGCGTCGGCCAGATCGCTTAGCCGCCGCACCGTCAGCGCCGTTTCGGCTTCGCCGGCAAGATCGGCCAAAGCGATCAGGAAATGCGCCTCGGCCTTCCACAGGCGCAGTTCCATCATCAGGCCGGATTCCGAGACCGCCTCGGCCAAATGCGCCTGGCCGATGGCGGCGCCGATCGCTTTCAGCCGCGCCTCGACCGTCTGTTCGAACAGGCCGTCCAAAATCTGCGGCCGGCGACGCGCCGTATCGCGCAGGAACGGCGACAGATCGAAGACAGCTTTCAGGAAATCCTGGCCTGTCCCCGTGCCGGACAGGAATTTGGCCAACCGCGCCAGCCCTTCTTCCCGCGCCGCGGAAGTGATCTCGGCGAGCTCTTGCCGAGCCCRACTTTCATCGAGCGGAGCAAGCCTGGCGACCGGCTTCAGCAGCCAATCCGTCTCCACCTGCTTCGCAGCCGCACTCATCAGTGATCCTCCCGCGAGGGGAAACTCATGACCACGGATAATCCGGGATTGCCAGGCAAGAGATCAAGCCGGCCATTGTGGAAGGTCATGACCGCCTTGGCGAGGCTCAGGCCAAGACCAGAACCCGGCTGCGAACGGCTTTTCTCCAGCCGCACGAAACGCTCGGTCGCGCGGGCACGGTCGCCATCGTCGGGAATGCCCTGGCCATTGTCGGCAACCGACAGTCGAACTTCGGTACCGATCCGCTCAACAGCCACGCGCACGGCCGGTTGGGCGTTGGAGTCGGTCGAATATTTGATGGCGTTGTCGACGATGTTCGACAGTGCCTGGCCGATCAATTCGCGGTTGCCGTTGACGAAGACCGTTTCCCGCACGTCTGTCTCCAGCGAGACGCCTGCCTCCTCCGCCACCGGTTCGTAGAGCTCGACGACATCGCGCACGGCTTCCGCAAGATCGACGCGGTTGGTGTTCTCTGAGGAGTAGCCAGCCTCC
>NZ_JBFULQ010000109.1:0-14585 GCF_054049815.1 Mesorhizobium sp. P5_C1
GTGCAGCAGCAGTGCAGCCTTGATCTTCGACACATCGGCGGCCTTCGGCTGCATCCCGTAATAGGCGACGGAGGCGCTGAGATCGGGCGCGTTGACCGCCAACATGTTTGCCGTGCCCCCGCCCCAGCAGAAGCCAACGGCGCCGACCTTGCCGTTGCCGTCCTTTTCGGCCTTGAGGAAAGCGACCGTTGCCACCCCGTTGGCGACGGTCTGCGCGGAATCCAGTTTGGCGAACATGTCGCGCGCCTTGTCCTCGTCGTCAGGCGTGCCGCCGAGCGGCGACAGGAAATCCGGCGCCAGCGCCACAAACCCTTCCAGCGCGACGCGCCGCGCCACATCGCGTATATGCGGGTTGAGCCCCCTGTTCTCGTGGATGACGATGACGGTGCCGAGCTTGCCGGACTGGCTCGCCGGCTTGACCAGATAGCCCTTCATCTCGCCGCCGCTGCCGGCATATGTGATGTCCTCGCCCTTCACGCGTGGATCGTYGTCGGCGACGATTGCCGCTTGCGCCGAATTTGCCGCCAGCAGCGGTGCGATTGCGGCGGCGGCAGCACCCGATCCGGCAAGCCGGGTCAGTTGCTCCATGAAGCGGCGGCGGTCGAGCGTCAGATGGGTGTATTCATCATAGGCGTCGATCATAGCCTGGGTGATGGCTGGTTTCGTCATGGGCGCGCTCCTTCGATCCGCTTTGGCATCGTTCGCAAGATAGGGGCGAGGCTCCTGTCGTCCAGTCACGGCTCGGTGACACCTCGTCCTCCCTCGCGAATGCCCTGGAGACTTCCAGCATCATCACGTTTTGGTCATCGGCCACAAATCCTGATGGCGCTGCCACAATAGTGGGGGACACTGACAGACGTCGGCCGCGCCTTGGCGCGGTCACGGTTCCTGATCTGAAAGGCCCGATCTGGAAAGGAAAGACGCCGATGACCATGCCCTCGCCAATCCTGGCAGCCGCCTTCCTGGTTGCCGCGACCGCCATTCCAGCGTTGCGCGCGACGATCGTTGCCGCAAGTCGAAGGTCCATGATCAAGGTCCGCAGCCATCAGCGCCATCCGGCAAACACGAAAACCCAGGGTTGAGGTGAAGTCATGGACGTACAGGACATCGTGAACACTGTTTCGCAGAAGGCGGGTCTCGACCAGGCGACGACGGAAAAGGTCGTTGGCACCATTTTCTCGGTGCTCGAGCACGAAGCGGAAGGCACCAGCGCCTCCTCATTCTTCGCCAAGATCCCCGGCGCCGATGCGTTGGCCCAGAAGTATGACGTCATGGCCACCGCCCCAGCCGGCGGTGGCGGCTTTCTGTCCTCGCTGCAGGGCGCGCTTGGCGGCGTTCTCGGCGAGAAAGCCGGCGCATTGGTCAACGGTATTGCGGCGCTGAAGGCATCCGGCCTCGACATGGCGCAGATCCAGAAGGCGGGCGCGACGCTGATCCAGCAAGCCGAAGCCGCCGCCGGCCCGGACCTGACGAACGAGGTGCTGGGCTCGGTGCCCAGCCTGAAGAGCCATCTCGGGATCAGCTGAGGCGTCGATCCGTCAAGACAGTAGTCTCCCCTACTTCGGCAGCGCGTAGGCCATAACAAAGTCGCCCGGCTTTGTGCCGACCGAGCCGTGGCCGCCGGCAACGATGACCACGAATTGGCGTCCGTCGGCGACGGTGTAGGTCATCGGCGTCGATTGCCCGCCGGCCGGCAGCCGCGCCTGCCAGAGCTGCTTGCCCGATGTCAGGTCATAGGCGCGCAGATAATCGTCGACCGCGGCACCCAGGAAGGCGACGCCGCCGGCGGTGATCATCGGTCCGCCAATGCCCGGCACACCGACCTTCAGTGGCAATGGCAGCGGCGTCATGTCGTAGACGGTGCCGTTGCGATGCTTGTAGGCGATGGTGCCGGTCCGTAAATCCACACCCGCGACATAGCCCCAGGGCGGCGCCTGGCAGGGAATGCCGAGCGGCGACAGGAACGGTCCCATCACCACCGCATAGGGCGCGCCCTCGTTGCGGTTCAGCCCCTGCTCGCTGCCGCGCCCTTCATCCGGCGGCGGCACCTGATCGCGCGGAATGAGCTGCGACTTGAAAGCCAGATAGGTCGGCATGCCGAATAGTACCTGCCGCACCGGATCGACCGCGACGCCGCCCCAGTTGAAGGTGCCGAAATTGCCGGGATAGATTAGCGACCCCTGCACCGACGGCGGCGTGTAACGGCCTTCGTAGCGCAGGCCCTGGAACTCGATCCGGCACGCCAGTTGGTCGAACATGGTGATGCCCCACATGTCGGCGTCGGTCAGCGGCTTCGGATTGAAGGAGAGGTCCGACGCTGGCTGCGTTGGCGCGCTGTGGTCACCCTCGACGGCGCCGCCGGGCGCCGGCACTTCCTTGACCGCAACCACCGGCTCGCCGGTGCGGCGGTCAAGCACATAGAGGTCGCCCTGCTTGGTCGGCCCGACCAGCGCCGGCACCACCGTGCCGTCGGCCTTGGTGATGTCGATCAGGCTCGGCTGCGCCGGAACGTCCATGTCCCAGAGGTCGTGGTGCACGGTCTGCCGCACCCAGCGCAACTGCCCGGTGTTGAGGTCGAGCGCGGTGATCGAGGACGAGAACTTCTCGACATTGTCGCTGCGCCCGGCACCGAGCTGGTCCGGGGTCTGGTTGCCGAGCGGCACGTAGAGCAGGCCGAGCTTCTCGTCGGCGCTCGGCGTCGACCACATGTTGGGCGAGTTGGCGGTATAGGTCTGGCCCGCCGCCAGCGGCGTCGTCTGGTCCGGATTGCCGGAATCCCAGTTCCACACCAGGGCGCCGGTGTTGACATCGTAGGCGCGAATGACGCCGGACGGCTCCTGCGTCGAATAATTGTCGTTGACGGCCCCGCCGACGATGATCTTGCCGCCCGATACCAACGGCGCCGAGGTCGAATAGTAATAGCCCGACTTCGGATAGGGCATGTTGGTCAGCAGGTTCAGCGTGCCGCCCTCGGCGAAGGCCGGACAGACCTGCCCGTTGGCGGCGTCGAGCGCGATCAGCCGCGCATCCGAGGTCGGCAGGTAGACGCGGGTTGCACAGGGCTGGCCGGCGGCGATGGCGGCATCGGCATAATAGGACACGCCACGGCAGGTCTGGTGCTGGCGATCCTTGTCGAGCTTGATCTTGGGATCGTAGCGCCATTTCTCCTTACCGGTCACCGCATCGACCGCGATGGCGAAATTGTGCGGCGTGCAGATGTAGAGCGTGTCGCCAATCTTCAGCGGTGTCACCTGATACGTTGTCTCGCTGATATCGTCCGGCCCCTTCACGTCGCCGGTGCGATAGGTCCAGGCAGGCTGCAGCTTGGCGACATTGTCCGGCGTGATCTGGTCGAGCGGCGAATAGCGTTGGCCAAACTGTGTGCGTCCGTAATAGTGCCACTCACCGGCCGGCACATCGTTGCCGAGATTGGCATTGGGGATCACCTTGTCGGTGTCGAGCTCGCCGGCAATGTCCTTCGGATCCGCTGTCATTGAATAACCGGCGACCGCCAGCGACGCCAGCACGGCAAGGATCAGCGGCGCGCGTGCGTCGGGGCCGGTAATCCCCCGCCGCGCCCACGGCGTCAGCAGCCACAGCGCCACCAGCACGATGATGCCGCCGCGCGGGCCGAGTTCCCACCAGTCGAAGCCGGTTTCCCAGACTGCCCAGGCCAGCGTGCCGATCACGATCGCCGCGTAGAGCCACAGCGCGGTGGACCGGCGCCGGTAGAGCAGCCAGGCGGCGATCAGGAAGGCGAGGCCGACGATAATATAGTACCAGCTGCCGCCCAGCGAAGCCAAGCGGATGCCGCCGCCGCCAAGCACCAGACCGATCAGGAAAAGGATGAGGGAGGTGATGGTGACAGCCAAGATGATACTCCTTCGACTGTTGCGTTTTGCGACGCCCAAGGACAGCCCGATGCACCCGTTCCTGCCCTCCGCACAGCTTTCTCCCGCCTGCCCCGCCTGTCAAGGCGACGCACACGCCAAGGTGGCAATCCATCTTGCCTGCGGTCGGGTTTTCCAGCAGTCTCAATCATCTCTCCGCAGGAGCAAGCAAATGACGTCGTTCGTTCCGCCGCTGACGCGCCTGATGCTTGCACTCTGTTGCCTTGTCTCTGTCGCCGTGGCYGCGCCCGCGCAGACGCTGCATGAGATCAACAAGGCGAACGGCTTTCACGAGATGCTGATGGCTATCGGCCCGGGTTTCATCGCAGCCGTGAAATCGGCGCCGGAAACGCCGCCGCAAAAAGTCCAGGACGCCCTGGCGGCGGCCATGGAAGGCGCCTTTGACGCGAACAAGATGGAGGCAGCCATCGAAGCGCGAATGGCGGACAAACTGCCCGCCAGTGAATTGTCCGACCTGGCCTCGTTCTATGCGTCGCCCCTCGGTAAACATGTCACGGCACTGGAAATCCAGGCTTCAACTCCGGAAGAAAGGCAACGCAAGACGATCGAAGGTCCCAAGATCCTGCGCGAACTTCCATCCAGGGATCCGGCTCGGCTCGCACTGTACAAGAAGCTCGTGGACGATCTCAGCGCTGTCGACACCGGAGAAGCCGTGGCCTTGAACATGGGCTATGCAATGCTTTCCGAGATGCTGGGAGCGGCCGGAAAGCCCCTGCCCGACGACCAGATCATGGCCCTGCTGCGTCAGCGATCCGAAGGACTTCGCCATGACATCGAAACGGACGTCATGGCATCGGTGGCCTACATCTACCGGGATCTGCCGCTTGACGATCTCAAGCTCTACCAGACTTTCCTGACATCGCCCGCCGGCAGCCACTATTACGACCAGATGCAGGTCGCTCTCGGCGCCGTGATGACGGACGAGGCGCGCTCGTTCGGACATCGATTTTTCGTCGCCCTCGGTTATCGCAAGGCCTGAACAGCCCATATCGGGCACTTTAGCGGAACAAAACGTAGACACTTCTGGCCTTTCGCCGCCGAATCACTACATTCGGGGGAGATGTCCGGCTTTTCCGAAGACATGCCCTTTTTCGATGAACCCAATGCGCGGCCCGCGGCCCCGTCGGGCATTGCCGCGCGCGCCATGGCTGCCCGCAGCGGCCACAACAATGCGCCGGACTATCTGAAGGGGCTGAACCCCGAGCAGAGGCTGGCGGTGGAAACCACCGAAGGCCCGGTTCTGGTGCTGGCCGGCGCCGGCACCGGCAAGACGCGGGTGCTGACCACGCGCATCGCTCACATCCTCGCCACCGGTAAGGCGTTCCCCTCGCAGATCCTCGCTGTCACCTTCACCAACAAGGCCGCGCGCGAGATGAAGCAGCGCATCGGCATCCTGATCGGCGAAGGCAACGTCGAAGGCATGCCGTGGCTCGGCACCTTCCACTCGATTGGAGTGAAGCTGCTTCGCAGACACGCCGAGCTTGCCGGTTTGCGCTCCGACTTCACCATCCTCGACACCGACGATGTCGTGCGGCTGATCAAGCAGTTGATCCAGGCCGAGGGCCTGGACGACAAGCGCTGGCCGGCCAAGCAGTTCGCCCAGATGATCGACGGCTGGAAGAACAAGGGACAAGGCCCGGCCGACATCGCAGAGGGCGACGCCCGCGCCTTCGCCAACGGCCGGGGCCGTGAACTCTACAAGGCCTACCAGGCGCGGCTGCAGACGCTGAACGCCTGCGATTTCGGCGACCTTTTGTGCCATCCGATCCGCATTTTCCGCGCCAATCCGGATGTGCTGAAGGAATACCACAAGCGCTTCAAATACATCCTCGTCGACGAATATCAGGACACCAACACCGCCCAGTACATGTGGCTGCGGCTTTTGGCGCAGCGGCCGCAACCGTCGCGCCAATCTTCGTCGACCGCCGGTCTGCAGTCGGCCGAAGGCCGCAAGGACGACCGTCCGTCCGAGCCGTTGCGAGGCCCCCGCGGAGGGCCCGCGCCGGCAGGCGCGGAACAGCCCGTGAGCGACAACAAAGTCAACATCTGCTGCGTCGGCGACGACGATCAATCCATCTATGGCTGGCGGGGCGCAGAGATCGACAACATCCTGCGCTTCGACAAGGATTTTCCGGGCGCCACCATCATCCGCCTGGAACGCAACTACCGCTCCACCGCGCATATCCTGGGGGCTGCCTCCCACCTCATCGCCCACAATGAGGGCCGCTTCGGCAAGACGCTGTTCACCGACCGCGACGAGCCCGAGGACGACAAGGTGCATGTCCACGCCGCCTGGGATTCCGAGGAGGAAGCCCGCGCCGTTGGCGAGACCATCGAGGCCTACCAGCGCCGGAAGCACAATCTCAACGACATGGCCATTCTGGTCCGCGCCTCGTTCCAGATGCGCGAGTTCGAGGACCGCTTCGTCACGCTCGGCCTCAACTACCGCGTCATCGGCGGTCCGCGCTTCTACGAGCGCATGGAGATACGCGATGCGCTGGCCTTCTTCCGCGTCGTCGCGCAAGGCGCCGACGACCTCGCCTTCGAGCGCATCGTCAACGTGCCGAAGCGCGGGCTGGGCGAAACCACCATCCGCCAGATACACGACACGGCGCGCGCGCTGCGCGTGCCGATGCTGAAAGCCGCCGCCAAGCTCGCCGAAAGCGACGAGTTGAAGCCGAAGCCGCGCGCCGCCTTGCGCGAGGTCGCCGCCAATTTCGAGCGCTGGCAGAAGGCGCTGGAGACCACGCCGCACACCGAACTCGCCGAGACCATTCTGGAAGAGAGCGGTTACACCGACATGTGGAAGAACGACCGCTCGGTCGAAGCGCCCGGCCGGCTGGAGAATTTGAAGGAGCTGATCCGCTCCATGGAGGAGTATGAATCGCTGCGCTCCTTCCTCGAGCATGTGGCGCTGGTCATGGACGCCGAGCAGAATGCCGAGCTCGACGCCGTCAATATCATGACGCTGCATTCGGCCAAGGGTCTCGAATTCGAGACCGTCTTCCTGCCCGGCTGGGAGGAAGGCCTGTTCCCGCACCAGCGCGCACTCGATGAAGGCGGCCGCTCCGGGCTGGAGGAAGAGCGCCGGCTCGCCTATGTCGGCCTGACCCGCGCCAAGAAGAACCTGCATTTGTGGTTCGTCTCCAACCGTCGCATCCATGGCCTGTGGCAGTCGACCATCCCGTCGCGCTTTCTCGAAGAACTGCCGGAAGCCCATGTCGATGTCGCCGAAAGCGGCAATTCCTATGGCGGCTATGGCAATTCCTATGGCGGCGGTTCTTTCGCCTCCGGTCGCGGTGGCCGGCAAAATCCCTATGGCGCCTCGCGCTTCGACAATGTCGGCGCCAATACGGAAAAATCCGGTGCCTTTTCCAACACCTATGCGACGCCGGGCTGGCAGCGCGCGCAACAAAACCGCACTGAAGCGACCGACCGCAACTGGGGCTCGCGCTCCGGCCATCAGGTCGAGCGCATCGGCTATGGCGAGACCGACTCCGGCTACGGCGCCGGCCGCACCAGCGTCAAAGGTCGCACCATCGACGGTGAGCTGGTCGCCAAATCCGTCTCAGATACGCCATCCGCCTTCAGCGTCGGAGATCGCGTCTTCCACCAGAAATTCGGCAACGGCAACATTTCCGCCATCGAAGGCAACAAGCTGACCATCGACTTCGACAAGGCCGGCCAGAAGCGCGTGCTGGACGGGTTTGTCGCGGCGGTTTGAGCGCCCGCTTGTCCCGTTGTCCTACAAGCGACCGCCCCAGCCAAAAATCTCCACCCCTCACCGATACCGCGCCTGGTTCCATTTGTGGCCGAGCAGCGACAGGATGATGATCAGCCCGTTGAAGAACTGCACATAGAAGCCGCTCAGGCCCGCCGCCACGACGCCGGTCTGGATGAACGACACGGTGACCGCACCGATGGCGCCGCCGACGACGGTGCCGATGCCGCCCCAGGTCGGGGTGCCGCCGACGAACACCGATGCCAGCACCGGCAAGAGATAGCCGTCGCCGGCGGTCGGCCACCAGGTGAAGTTGATCATCACCGAGAAGGTGCCGGCGATCGCCGCACCAATGCCGACGAAGACGAACACTTTCACCCGCACGCGCTTGACGTCGATGCCCATCTGCTGGGCGCTATCGGGATTGTCGCCGACCACCCTCACCTGCGCGCCGAAGCGATGGCGGTTGTAGAGCATCGCCGACAGCACGACGAAGGCGATGGCCCAGAAGATCTGCACCGGGATGCCATAAACCTGGCTGGAGAAAATCTTATAGGCCCAGCTGTCGGCAAGGTTGGTCAGCGCCATCGACTTGCCTTCGTTGATGATCTGGATCAGACCGCGCAGCAGGAAATTCATGCCGAGCGTGGCGATCAGCGACGACAGCCCGCCATAGACCACCAGGGAGCCGACCAGGAAGCCGAGCAGTATGCCGGTGACGAGCGCCGCGGCAATGCCGAGAAACGGATCGTAGCCGGCCTGCACGACCAGCGCGAAGACCCATGAGGCAAAACCCATCGTCGCCGGAAACGACAGGTCGATCTCTCCGCAGGTAACGACGAAGACCAGCGGCACCACCACGAACAGCGCGACCGGCAGCGTGGTCAGCACTGAACTGTAGAGATACCAGGTGGTGAACACGGTCGGGTTGGCGATCATGAACACCGCCATCATGACGATGAACACGCCGAGCGTGCCGAGCGAAGCACGATTGTCGAGGATGAAGCCGCGCAGCCATTGATCGGATGGGTGTCTCCACTCCTTCTGTGGGCTGGGAATGGCGGTGGACGGCTCGTGCAGATCGGGTTCCATGGTCTTGCTCATCGCACTGCCCTCTCGGCGTCGCMGGTGTCGTGCAACCCGGCCAGCCCGCCGGGATGTGCGACATCCTCCATGAAGTTGATGAGGTCCTCGGCCGACTTGACCTCGCTGCGGTCGGCGGTGAGCGCGACCTTGCCGCGATCGAGCACCACGAAGCGGTCGGCGATGTCGAAGACATGATGGATGTTGTGGCCGATAAACAGGATCGAGCGGCCGCTCGCCCGCACTTGGCGCACGAAATGGAAGACCTTGGCGGTTTCGGTCAGCGACAGCGCCGTCGTTGGCTCGTCGAGGATGATCAGTTCCGCCTGCTTGTAGATGGCGCGCGCGATCGCCACGCCCTGGCGCTCGCCGCCCGACAGTTGGCCGACGATCGACTGCGGCGTGAACACTTTCGAGGTGAAGCCGATCTCGCGCATCAGCCGGCTGGCTTCCTCGATCTCCTTGTTGACCTTCAGCCAGCCGAGGAAGCCGGTGAGTTCTCGGCCCATGAAGATGTTGCGCACGATCGTCTGCTGCACGGCCAGCGCCCGGTCCTGGAACACCGTCTCGATGCCCGCGTCGCGCGAACGCGCCGCGCTCCATCCCGTCACCGCCTTTCCGCGCACGAGAATCTCGCCGCTGGTCGGCCTGACCACGCCGGACAGGATCTTGATCAGCGTCGACTTACCGGCGCCATTGTCGCCGATCAGGCCGACCACTTCGCCCCGATCGACGCTGAGATTGACCCCGCCCAGTGCATAGACCTGGCCATAGGACTTGCTGATATCGCGCAGTTCGATGATGCGTTCGGCCATCGGATCCTCACCTCTGTTGTCGCTGCCAGCGTCTCTGCCGGCGGTCCTGCCGGCCGGGCTCAGCCCCGGCCGGCAGCTTGGGAGGTCAGCGCAGTGCCTGCTTGGCGAGTTCGGCGACGATCTCGTAATTTTCAACCGTGACGAAGCCGGCGCCGGTGTCGACATTCATCGGCGCCAGACCGAGCACCACCTGCTGGCAGAGGCTGAGGATCGGCAGATAGCCCTGCAGGAACGGTTGCTGGTCGGCCGTCAGCTGTACCCAGCCGCCCTTGAAGGCCTCGACGATCTGCGGGCTGGTGTCAAAGCCGAAGTTGAAGATGTCGCCGGCCTTCCTCCCTGCGGCCTGCATGTATGTCGGCACATTGCCGAGCATCTGTCCGCCGGGATAGCCGACCGCCTTGACGTCGGGATTGTTGAGCAACGCGGCGGTGATCAACGGGATCGCGAGATTCGGATCGGCTGCCCATTCGGTTTGAGAATTGATTTGAATGACATCGATGCCGGCCTCTTTCAGCGCGGCGACTGTCCCACGCTCGCGCGCGCCCCGACTCTCATTCTCGAACGGGCCGATCATGATCGCCTTGTCGCCGGCCTTCAGCTTGGCCAGCTTGAACGCCTCGGCGCCGAGCGCGCGGCCCTGCTGCTCCTGCTGGGCGCCGACATAGCCTCCGCCGAACGCCGCCGTCACCGTCGGCACCGGCACATTCTGGTACATCATCTTGATGCCGTCCTTATGCGCCTGTTCGGCCAGCGGCATGATCGCCGCGTCGCCCGGGTGGCCCATCATGGCGATGCCGCCTGGCTTCACCGCGACCGCCTCGCGCAATTGCTGCACCATCTTTTCGACATCCCAGCCGGAGAAGATGTAATCGACCTTTGGTCCGAGATCGGCTGCCGCCTGCTTGGCGCCATTGTAGACGATGGTGCCGAAGGCGTCGCCCTCGGCGCCGCCGACGAAGAAACGGATGTGGACGTCCTTGCACCATTGGGCGTCGAGCGCCTGCGCCGGCAAGGTCGAGATCGCAGCGGCGAGCGTCGTGGCGGCGGCCACGATGGTCGAGCGCAGAAGTGTCCTTCTCATCGTCATGCTCATGCACTTATCCTCCCTTTTTTCCCTGGCTAGGCCGAGGGGTTTTCGACGATCGCTTCGGCAGTGCGCCGCAATCTTGGCCAGCCGGCACCTCCCGCCGGCTCGCTCTCACACCGGGTTAGGCAGGTAGCTGGCACCTCCCCGGCATTGCTTCAGATAGTCCAGGGCACGTACCTGCCCGGTGATCTCCAGCTCGTTGCGATAGACCGGATCGTGCCAGCCTTCGATGTCGATGGCGCCCTTGTAGCCGGCCAGCCGCAGTTCGCTGATCACCCGCGTCCAGTCGCTGTCGCCGAAGCCCGGCGTGCGCATCTGTACGAACGGCAGCCGGCCGAACACGCCGTGTTCGCGGATCACATCCCAGCGCACCGTCGCGTCCTTGCCGTGGACATGGAAGATGCGCGGCGCCCATTTGCGGATCTGCGGCAGGGGATCGATCAGGTAGACGAGTTGGTGGCAGGGCTCCCATTCGAGGCCGAGATTGTCGTCTGGCAATTCATTGAACATTAGCTCCCAGGCATCCGGATTGTGGGCGATGTTCCAGTCTCCACCAGCCCAGTTGCCGTCCATGGCGCAATTCTCGAAAGCGATGCGCACGCCCTTGTCGGCGGCGCGCCTGGCCAGCGGACCCCAGACTTCCTTGAAGCGTGGCAGGCTGTCGGGCAACGGCTTGCCGCGGAGGCGGCCGGTGAAGCCGCTGACGATCGACGTGCCGAACAGATGCGCGTTGTCGATCACCGTTTCCCAGGCCTGGAGCACGCCGCGATCGACGTCGCCGCTCTCCAGCGGATTGCCGAACACGCCGATCGAGGAGACCGTGACGTCGGCATCGCCGATCGCCTCGCGTATCTGGCCGGCAAGCCGCGGCAGATCCTTGCCGCCCAGCGTCTGCCAGAAGAAGGGCTGGATGCACTCGAAACCGAGCGGCAGGATCGCCTTGATATAGGCGGCCGGGTCATCGAGATTGGCCCGCACCATGGTGCCGATCCTGATGTCGAGAAGCGGGTTTGGCATCACTGTCCTTCCTGCGAAGAGATCGTCACCCGGCGCCCGGTCTCGGCGCTTTCGATAGCGCCGAAGACCATGGCCAGGCTCTTGATGTTGTCGGCGCCGCGCGTCTCCGGCTCGGTGCCGGTCTCGATCGCGCGCATGAAATCCTGGATGATGCCGAGATGGCCGCCGACGCGGTCGGCGGGATCGAGCGGCGGCACGGTGATCGGCTCGGTGCGGTCGAACAGGCCTTCACGGGCTGGCAGGACGACCTCGGCCTTCAACTCGTCGCTGCCGTCCCAGACCAGGCTGCCGCGCTCGGCGACGATGCGCCATGTGCTCTCCCAGCTGGTGCGGAAGCCGGCGGCGCACCAGGAGCCGGCATAGGTGAAGACCTTGCCGCCGCCGAGATCGAAGACGGCGCTGGCCGACGATCCCTGCCGGTACCAGGAACTCGCCGGCTCCCATTCCTGGCAGTAGACGCCGGCCGGCTCGCCATTCACCATGTAGCGGGCGGCGTCGAAGGTGTGGATCGCCATGTCGAGCAGCAGGACGTGGGCCATCTCCTCGCGAAAGCCGCCGAAATGCGGCGCGACGAAGAAGTCGGCATGGATGCTGGTCGCGGCACCGATGGCGCCGGAAGAGAGAAAGCGCCGGATACGCCTGACATTGGCGACGTAGCGGCGGTTCTGGACGACGGCATGGATACGCCCGGCCCGGCGCGCGGCCTCGACGATGGCGCGCGCATTCTCGGGGCTGTCGGCGAGCGGCTTTTCCGTCAGGAGATGGCAATGATGGGCAAAGGCCGAGAACGCGACCTCACGCCGGGCGGCGGGAACCACCACATCGAACACCGCGTCCGGCCTGGTCTGGTCGAGCACCGCGTCGAGGCTGGTGCCGGTGACGGCGCTGGTGAGGTCGTATTCGCGCGCCCTCGCCTTCGCCCTGTCGGCGTCGAGGTCGATAAGGCCGACAACGGAAAGCCCGTCGATCTGCCTCACGGCATCGAGCCACTGCTTGCTCATCGCTCCGCAGCCGGCCAGGACGACATTGATCATCCAGCACTCCTCCTCCGCTCGGTCCCTCCAGACCGATCGTCACGGCATTCACGGCATGGCCGTAAACGTTTTTCCGTAAACGTTTACGAGAACACACCCGAAGGTGTAGAATGTCAATTGGCCGCTCGCAAAAAATTGTCTTGTCGCCTTGGCCTGAGCGCTTACCGGTGCTAGCCAAGCAAGGGGGAGAACAGTCACTTGGCGTCCAGCATTCATGACCTTGCCCGTCACCTGAACATTTCGATCGGCACCGTGTCGCGCGCCCTCAACGGCCGCGCCGACGTCAACGCCGACACGCGCCAGCGCGTGCTCGAGGCGGCCAGGACGCTGAACTATTCGCCGAACCAGTCCGGCCGCAGCCTTCGGCAGGGCGCCACCCATTCGATCGCCTTCATGCTGCAGCCGCATCCGGGCGACCAGCAATATGGCGAGCCGTTCTTCATTCCGTTCCTGATCGGGCTGCAGGCGAAACTTGCCGAGAGCGGGCTCGACCTGATCGTGGTCATGGGCGCGCCGGGCGACTACCAGCAGGAACGCCTGCGCCGTGTCGTCGAGACGCGCCGCGCCGATGCCGTGGTGCTGGCCTGGACGCGGCGGGAGGACGAGCGCATCGACTATCTCACCCAGGCCGGCTTCCCGTTCGCCACGCTCGGTCGCAGCCGCTCCGGGGCCAAGTCCTACCCTTCGCTCGACCTCGATTTCGAAAAGGCCGGTGCCGACGCAGTCGACCGCCTGGTGGCGCGCGGCCACCGCCGCATTGCCGCCATCCGCCCGTCGCTTGATCTCAATTTCAGCTACCTGTTCCTCGACGGGTATCGCAAGGCCTTGCGGCGGCACGGCATCGAGGTGGACCCCGAGCTGATCGCGTCCGGCTTCATCAACGAGGCCGGCGGCTACGAGGTGACGCCGCAGGTCATGCGCTCCAAGGATCCGCCGACCGCTATCATCTTCAACAACGACGCGATGGCGCTTGGCGGCTGCAAGGCGCTGGCCGAAATGGGGATCAGGCCAGGCCACGACATGGCGGTGACCGTCATCGTCGACACACCGCTCTGCCGTTACTTCTCGCCGGCGCTGACAGCCTTCCGCCCGGCCCTGGAGCCGATGGGTCAGCGGCTCGCCGAAATGCTGCTGGCCTCGATCCCGGCCTTCGCCGGCCCGGAGGGTCCGCGGATCATGCGCGAGGTCTGGCCGCTGGAGCTTGTGGCGCGCGACAGCGATTGATCTGGCCGAAAGCAGAGCCAGATCAGTCGCGACCTATCAGGCCTCAATCCACCTTCTTCTCACCCCTCTCGCCGGCCTTGACGATGTCGCCGGTGGTGAACAGGATTTCCTTCAGTTCCGCCCGCCAATCCTTTTTCTGGCGCAACAGGAATTCGAGATCCATGCCGAAATGCTTGAACTCCTCGCCCTGCGCGTTCTTCATGATGGCGCGGGCCTGAGGGTCCTTCTCCACCGAGATGCGCTGTTCGTACCAGCCTATCGCCTCCGCCTCCTCGATCAGCGAGGTGATCATGCGGGCAAAGGTCCGTACCTTCTGCGACAGTTCTTCAGGCGGTTCGTGATACTGGTCGAATCCCATGTCGTCCTCCGTGGAGCCATCTCACAGAATGCCCGGGATCGACGCCGGTTCCGTATCATCGCTGCAATTCCGCCAATGCCCTCTGCAGGGGCGCCGGCGAAATCTGGATCGGGCCGGAGAACGGTATGTCCATATCCAGGATGAGGTAGATCGCACCGGCAATCAGCACTGCCGAAACCACGAAGGTCGAAACCGTGATGGCGTTGCGCGGTGCCCTGAACCCGAAACTGGCGAAGATCAGCACCAGCCACGCAACCAGCATGGCGATCAGCGGCGCAGGGATCGTGCCCTCCGACTGCTCGATCAGAATCCATCGCAACTCCACCACTTTCTGC
>NZ_JBFULQ010000110.1:0-14381 GCF_054049815.1 Mesorhizobium sp. P5_C1
CGCCCGGCCTTCACCCTCACCATCGGCAAGAGCCGCACGGCCCTGCCTGGACAATTCACACTGGAGTGGAACCCCGATGAACGCGCATTCGATGAAAGATGGGGCGACGAAAGAAGGGGCGAGGAAAGAGCAAAGAATCCTGTCGCTGTGGTTTCCCTATCTCGCGGTCGAAAGGATCCTGCGGCAGCGTCTGGGGCGGTCCTGGCGTTCCCGGCCGTCGGATCACCTGCCGCTGGTGATCAGCCACCGCAAGGGCAACGCGCAGCGTATCTCGGCCCTCGACGAGCGGGCTGAGGCGCTGCACCTGAAGCGCGACATGGGCATCGCCGATGCGCGCGCCATGCATCCGTCGATCGACATCGTCGAGGCCGATCCGCAAGCCGATCGCCGCCTGCTCGAAGGCCTTGCCGACTGGTGCGACCGCTACACCCCGCTGGTGGCGCTGGACGCAACGGACGGCCTGTTTCTCGACGTCACCGGCTGCACCCATCTTTTCGGCGGCGAACGCGCCATGCTGGACGACATCCTGTCGCGCTTCTTCCATCAGGGTTTCGATGTCCGCGCCGGGCTTGCCGCGACACCGGGCGCGGCCTGGGCGGCGGCACGCTTTGCCAGTGACCGCATCGTCGCAGGCGGCGAGGAGGAGGCGCTGCTCGCACCCTTGCCGCTGGCAGCCCTGCGCATCGAGCCCGCGACCCGCACCAGCCTGGAAAGCGTCGGCCTGCGCACGGCGGGCGCCGTCATGGCGGCACCGCGCGCGCCGCTTGCCCGCCGCTTCGGCGCCTCGCTGCTTTTGCGCCTCGACCAGGCGCTTGGCCGTCTCGACGAAGCGGTGTCGCCGCGCCTTCCCGTCGCGCCGCTTTCGGTCGAACGTCACCTCAGCGAGCCCGTCACCCTGACCGAGGACATCGAGCGGCTGGTGGGCATGCTGGCGGCGGCATTGAAGACCGACCTCGAGCGCCGTGGCGAGGGCGCCAGGATGCTGGCGCTGCTTTTGTTTCGCGTCGACGGCGCCGTCAGCCGCATCGCCATTGGCACCTCGCGGCCGATGCGCGAACCCCCGCTGATCCAGAAATTGTTCCATGAAAGGCTGGCCGCGCTCGAGCAGGATATCGATGCCGGCTATGGCTTCGATCTCGTCCGGCTCTCGGTGCTGTCGGCCACCGCCTTCGACATGCAGCAGGCCGACCTTGCCGGCGAAGTGACCGATGACGGCGCCGACATCGCGCTGTTCGCCGACCGTATCCGCGCCCGGCTCGGCGAGGGCGCGGTCCTGCAACCGGTCACTGTGGAAAGCCATCTGCCGGAGCGCGCCGTCGCCACGATCCCCTTCACCGAGGCCCCGCGCCGGACCACGCCGCCGAAGAAGCCGGACCGGATGCAGGCGCCGATGACCATCTTCCCGCCGGAACGGCCGATCCGGCTGTTCCGCTCGCCCGAGCCCATCGAGGTGCCGGCCACCGAAATGCCGGAGGGCCCGCCGCTGAACTTCCGCTGGCGGCGTGCGCTCTACAGGGTGACGCGTGCCGAGGGACCGGAACGCATCGCGGCGGAATGGTGGCGCGAGGCCGCGAGCGACGAGGCGGCATCGACACGCGACTATTTTCGCATCGAGGATGCCGACGGCCGCCGCTACTGGCTCTACCGGCAAGGCCTCTATGGCGGCTCCCAGGTGCCGCCACGCTGGTTCCTGCATGGGGTCTTCGCATGAATGCGCTGACCGTCATTCCCTATGCAGAATTCGGCATCCAGTCGAATTTCTCCTTCCTGCGCGGCGCCTCCAAGCCGGAGGAACTGGTGGTCGCCGCCAAGCTTTTCGGCTTTTCCGCGATCGGACTTGCCGACCGCAACACGGTGGCCGGCGTGGTGCGCGCCTGGCAACAGGCCAAGGTCGAGACGCTCTCCTACCATCCCGGCTGCCGGCTGGTTTTCGGTGACGGCACCCCGGACATTCTCGCCTATCCGCAGGACCGCAAGGGCTGGGGGCATCTCTGCCGCATGCTGACGCAAGCCAATCTGCGCGACGAGAACGAGAAGGGCGCCGCTCTTCTCCAGCGCAGCGACTTGCTCGAATGGGGGGACCTGATGTCACTGGCGGTCCTGCCCGATCTGACGGCGGGGGCGGAAGACAGTCTCGCCTTGCTTCGCCAGCTCAAGGATCGTTTCGGAAGAAATCTCCGTCTGGCCGTTTCGCCGGACTATGCGGGCAATGACCGTTTCCGGATCGAGCAGGCAGCGGCGTCTGCCGAGAATGCCGGCATCCCGCTGATGGCGACCAACGACGTTCTCTATCACACGACTGAGCGGCGCCCGCTGCAGGACGTGCTGACCGCGATCCGCCTCAACACACCCGTCGCCGAGGTCGGGCTGCAGCTGGCCGCCAATGCCGAGCGCCATCTGAAGCCGCCGATGGAGATGGCGCGCCTGTTCCGCAGGCATCCGCAGGCGCTGGCCGAGACCTTGCGCTTTGCGCAGGAGCTGACCTTCTCGCTCAGCGACCTCCAGTACAACTACCCCGACGAGCCGACGGAGTCCGGTCTCGGGCCGCAGGCCGAGCTGGAACGGCTGGCGCGGGAGGGGGCAGCCAATCGTTATCCGGCGGGGGTGCCTGCGTCCGTGATCAAGCGCATAGAGGAAGAGCTCGCTCTGATAGAGCGCCTCAACTACGCCCGCTATTTCCTGACGGTCTACGACATCGTCAAGTTCGCACGCGGCCAGGACATCCTCTGCCAGGGGCGCGGTTCGGCCGCCAATTCGATCGTCTGTTTCTGCATCGGCATCACCGAAGTCGGGCCGGACAGGATCGACACGCTGTTCGAGCGCTTCATTTCCGAGGAGAGGAACGAGCCGCCCGACATCGACGTCGACTTCGAGCATGAGAAACGCGAGACCGTCATCCAGTACATCTATACGAAATACAGCGCCAAGCGCACCGCACTCGCCGCCGCCGTCATCAGCTATCGCGGCCGCTCGGCCTTGCGCGAAGTGGCGAAGGCCATGGGCCTCTCGGAGGATATCAGAAGCGCATTGTCGAGCACGATCTGGGGCTGGTCGACCTCCGAACTTGGCGAGAAGGAGGCGCACGCTGGCGGCATCAACCGCGCCGACCCGCTGGCAAGACTGGTGATTGAGCGCTCCAACGAGATCATGGGCTTTCCCCGCCATTTGTCGCAGCATGTCGGCGGCTTCGTCATCACCAGGGACCGGCTCGACGAGATCGTGCCCATCGTCAAGACGGCGATGGACGAGCGCAAGATGGTCGAATGGGACAAGGACGATCTCGACGCGGTGAAGATCCTGAAAGTGGATGTGCTGGCGCTCGGCATGCTGACCTGCCTACAGCGTGCCTTCGCCCTGCTTAGGGATCACTATCCAAACGCGCGAGATAAATATGGCCAACCCTATGTGCTGGCCACCCTGCCGCCGGAGGATAAGCAGGTCTACGACATGATCTGCCGCGCCGACACGCTCGGCGTTTTCCAGATCGAATCCCGCGCCCAGATGTCGATGCTGCCGCGTCTCCAGCCACGGGATTTCTATGACCTTGTCATCGAGGTGGCGATCGTGCGGCCGGGTCCGATCCAGGGCGACATGGTTCACCCTTACCTGCGCCGACGGCAAGGCAAGGAAAAGGCCGAGTATCAAAAGCCGGAGCTGGAGGCGATCCTCAGCAAGACACTTGGTGTGCCCCTGTTTCAGGAACAGGCCATGAAGATCGCCATCGTCGCGGGTGGTTTCAAGCCGGGGGAGGCCGACGAACTGCGCCGCGCCATGGCCACCTTCAAGCGCACCGGCACCATCGGCAATTACCGCCAGCGCATGATCGACGGCATGATTGGTAAGGGCTACACGAAGGACTTCGCCGAGCGCTGTTTCAAGCAGATCGAGGGTTTTGGCGAATACGGCTTTCCCGAAAGCCACGCCGCGTCCTTCGCCCTGCTCGTCTATGCCTCCTGCTGGTTCAAGACCTTCTACCCCGACGTGTTCTGCGCCGCGATCCTGAATTCGCAGCCGATGGGGTTTTACCAGCCGGCCCAGCTCGTCCGCGACGCGCGCGACCATGGCGTCGACATCCGCGACGTCGACGTCAATTTCTCGGTCTGGGACTCCACTCTGGAGAAAGCATCTTTCGATCCGGACCGCATCCTCCCACGCCATGCCGAAATGCGTGGTGTCATCAAGACAAATCATGCGCTGCGGCTCGGCTTCCGCCAGATCAAGGGCCTGTCGGAGGAGCGCATGGACGCTTTCGTCAAGCAGCGCGGTTCAGGCTACGAGTCGGTCAGGGATGTCTGGCTGCGCTCCGGCCTCGATGTCGACGAGATCGAAAAGCTGGCGCAGGCCGACGCCTTCCGTTCGCTTGGCCTTGATCGTCGTGAAGCACTGTGGGCGGTACGCGCGCTCGACGGCAAGAGTGCTGCCGAAAAGCTGCCGCTGTTCGACCAGCCGGCGATCCGCCTGCGCGAGCTGGAGCCGGAGACGAAGCTGCCCAAAATGCCGCTCGGCGAGCATGTCATCCATGACTACCGTTCGCTCGGCCTGTCACTGAAGGCGCATCCGGTCGCCTTCCTGCGCGAGCGGCTCGACCGGGCCGGCGTCACGCCCAATGCCGGATTGCCATCCGTGCGCGATGGCAGGCGTGTCTCGGTCGCCGGCCTCGTGCTGGTGCGGCAGCGCCCCGGCAAGGGCAACGCGATCTTCCTGACGCTGGAGGACGACAAGGCCGTCGCCAACATCATCATCTGGCAGAGAACCTTTGACCGCTACCGGCCCGTCATCATGGGCGCCAGGTTCGTCCGCGTCACCGGCAAATTGCAGTCGGAATCGGATGTCATCCATATCGTCGCCGAGAAGATCGAGGATTTGACCCCCTGGCTGACCGTGCTCCTGGAAAAGGTCAGCCAAGCCAACCTGACAGTCGCCGGCCCTGCGGAACACCCCGTCAGCGGTACGGATCGCGGCCCCGCGCCACGCAACGCGGCGATCCGACCGGACCTCGCAACGCTGTCGGAAGAGGCGGAAAGTGTCATGCCCAAGGGACGCAATTTTCAGTAGCAGAGGGGGGCGCTGTCCCGCCAGCCGCTGCCAATCTCGCCACCCCTCAAGACGGCCCACTCAAGCGTGGCGGCGACAACACATCCTCCACGGAGAGCGTCCGCGCTTCCGAAGGCAGCATGATCGGGATGCCGTCGCGCACCGGATAGGCGAGCTTGGCGACCCGGGAAACCAGTTCGCCGCGCTCCGGATCCCAGGTCAGCGGCCCCTTGGTCAGCGGGCAGGCCAGYAGCTCCAGCAGCTTGGGGTCGACATTGACCTTCTTCCCGTCACGCCCATCCGCCGCCATCGTGTCCTCTTCTCAGTGTCGGACCCAAGATGTGTCGAGATTCAGGTCAGGCCGCCAACGCAGGAAATTCGTCGTTTGCAGGCCGGCAAAACATCGACACATCTCATTGCAAGCTCGAACCAAAATCCTCATTCTCGCGCGCCAGCGCCATTTCGGTGATGGCGATAAGCGTTTCGGCCCGTGTCCTCAGATCCGCCGCCTCGAGCAGCGCCTGTTTCTCGGCCGGCCCATAGGGCGCCATCATCGACAGCGCGTTGACCAGCATGGCGTTTTCGGCCCGGCTGACGCTCTCCCAGTCGGCTTCGAGGTCATTGGCCTGCAGATAGGCGCGAAACGCCTTGAGCAGCGATGGCCGGTCGATCTCGTTCGCCGCCTGGCCCTCGTCGAGATCGGCCAGGAAGGGCGCCAGCTTGCACTGGCGAAACGGCGTCTTGACCGTCAGCTCGTGGGCGATGCGGAACCGGCAAACGCCCTGCAGCGAAATCAGATAGCGGCCGTCGCCGGTTTCAGAAAAGGCGATGATCCGCCCGGCGCAGCCGACATTGCAGAGCTCCGGCTCGCCGTCGTCGCGCAGCGCGCCATCGAGGCTGGGCTGGATGATGCCGATGAGCCGCGAGCCGGCAATGGCCTCGTCCACCATCTGCAGGTAGCGCGGCTCGAAGACGTTGAGCGGCATGCGGCCTCCCGGCAGCAAAAGCGCACCCTCGAGCGGAAAGATCGGGATCGTCGACGGCAAATTCTTGGCGAGCCGGTAATGCGCGTTTCCCGCTTGCACCTCAATCCTCCGATCGCTTCCATAGGGAAGCGGGTGTTGCTTCTATGCATATCCCTTTCGCAGAGCCGGGGCCACTTTTGCGCGACATGCATGGGTCACTGGTAATGTGGCGCGATGGCCGCCGGCCGCAAGCCTGCGCGACCAAAACAATCGCTAACCGGCTTAGGAAAACAGCAGCGACGACAATTTGCGGCGCGCCGCAAGCGTCGCCTCGTCGGTCATGCCCCAGGCCTCGAACAGTTGCAGCAATTGCGTCTTGGCGCCGTCCTCGTTCCAGGCACGGTCGGCCTTGATGATGGCCAGCAAATTGTCGGCCGCCGCCGTGCGATCGCCATTGGCGTTCTGGATCATGGCCAGATCGAAACGCGCCTGATGATCGCCCGGGTTCTCGGCCAAGCGCCGCTCGAACTCGGCCGGGTTGCCAAGCGCTGCCGCTTGCGCCGCCAGCGCCATCTTGGCGCGCAGGGCGGCCAGCGGTGGCGCATCCTTCTTGGCCTCGGGTGCCGTTGCCAGCAAGGACTCGGCGCCCTCGATGTCACCAGCCTCGAACAACAGGTCGCCCAGCCCGCCAATCGCCTCGACGGTCTCCGGCGCCTGCGCCAGGATGGCATCGTAGATATCGGCCGCCGTCTGCATATCGCCGGCCTCGCGCGCCTCGTTTGCCGCGGCCAGGGCCTCGGCCACCGGCGGCGCACCATTGCCCTTGCCGCCCACCTTGGTGATGAATTCGGCGATCTGGCTCTCAGGGATCGCGCCCATGAAGCCGTCGACCGGCTGGCCGTCCTTGAAGGCGATGACCGCCGGGATCGACTGGATGCCGAGCTGGCCGGCGATCGAGGGATGGTCGTCGATGTTCATCTTGACCAGCTTGACCCTGCCGCCCGCGGCCTTGACCGCCTTCTCCAGCTGCGGCGTCAGCTGCTTGCACGGCCCGCACCAGGGTGCCCAGAAATCGACCAGCACCGGCTGGCGGCGCGATTCCTGGATGACGTCGGCGGCAAAGGCGGCGGTCGTCGTGTCCTTGATGACATCGGTGGCCCCTGGGGCGCCGGCCGGCAGCGCCTCGCCAAGCGCGGCTTTTGCGCGCGGAGCTTCGGTTCCACCATATTGCACGGTGGTGGAATATTGGCCGCCATGGCTTCCAAACGGATTGTTGTCGCTCATCTCTTTACCCTTCCGTGGCGCGGCCGCCGGCGGCCAGGCGCTTTCAGACAATCTGACTTAGGCCATCCATGTGGCGATCACGCGGAGACTTTCAAGATAGCAGCATCGTGGCCGGTTGCCTCGACGAATCTGATCAGGTCCGCCGCTGCGACCGACGTCGTTGCCTCATTGGTCAGCGGATGCGCGTTGATCACCGCATGGTCCATCAACGCCTTGTCGAGAACGACCTTGACCCGGCCTGCAACGTCGTTGATCAGGCCGAAGACCGTGACCGCCCCCGGCGTCACGCCGAGCAGCTCCATCAGCATCTCCGGCTTGCCGAAGGACACGCGGCTGGCAGCGCCGATCAGCTGGTGGATCTGCTTCAGGTCGACGACCGCGTCCTCGCCGACGCTGACCAGGAAGAAATTGTCCTTCTTGTCCTTCAGGAACAGGTTTTTCGTGTGGCCACCGGCGATTTCGCCGCGCAACGCCTGCGAATCGGCAACCGTGAACAGCGGCGGATGGCGCCGCGTCGAGGCAGCGATCCCGAGTTCGGCAAGAAATTCCATCAGATCAGCTTCGGTCTTCGGCATCGGTTTTGTCTTCGTCCCGTT
The DNA here is from genome assembly GCF_054049815.1 of Mesorhizobium sp. P5_C1. Lineage (NCBI taxonomy): Bacteria > Pseudomonadati > Pseudomonadota > Alphaproteobacteria > Hyphomicrobiales > Phyllobacteriaceae > Mesorhizobium > Mesorhizobium sp. P5_C1. The sequence goes on from NZ_JBFULQ010000110.1 coordinate 7,880, forward strand.
TCCTGCCAAGCCGTTTACGGCCAATGGGGCAGCCGACACAAGACCGTCATGCGACATCGCGGCGAGCGCGCCCGCCGCATAGCAAAATGCCTGACATTTCCCTGTTGCAATCGCCGCGCTCTTCAGCCATATAGGCCCGGCTTGCGGCCAAGACGCCGTGTGAGCGGGTGTAGCTCAGGGGTAGAGCACAACCTTGCCAAGGTTGGGGTCGAGCGTTCGAATCGCTTCACCCGCTCCAGTTTCCTTCAGGAAATCAAGCGACTAAGAGGCGCCCTTCGGGGCGCCTTTTGCTTACATGGCCTTGCAGCCGGCAATGTGGAGGCGCAAACCTATTGGGCGACTTCGGACACGGCTGACATCAGCTCCTGCGGGCTTGGCGCCCCAAACATGTATCGTCCTCCCTCTGGAACCTCCGTGAAGCTCCAGCGCACGATCCCCTGCCGGTCCAAAAGGAACTGACCGACCAGTTGTCCGTGCCCGGTTGCCAACATCTGCTCGTCGGCTTCGGTCAGTTCGTAATGGTCCCTCTTGTCGAGGATTTCGCCGGCCGCCAAAGGATCCAAAGGACCAGGCAACTCGCCTGGCATCTCAATCCGCATATCCTTTACCGCTGCCATCGAGACCTTGTACGGCCAGTTCGTCTCGTTTTGGGTGAATTCGAGATTGGGCAATCCAAAAGCACGATGTGAAGCGCGTTCAGGGTCGGAGGCCGCGAGCAGATTCGGCATCGGGTGGTAGCGGAAGTAGAGGCGCGCCCGTTCGATCGGCGTGTTGACCACCGTCAGGCTCTCCACGCCCTTCTCGCGAAGCTCCGGATCAAGCCGCGCCTGGGCGGCGATATGGCGCCGGCAAAACGCACAATGCAGACCTCGAAACAAGCCGACCAGCACCGGTTTTTGTCCACGGAAGTCGTCTAGCGCGATCTTGCCTTCCTGGGTAATGGCGTCGAGTACCACGTTCGGCGCGCGGTCGCCCGGTTGAAGCGGTACCAAGTCACGAGGCGCGGACATTTCAACCTCCCACCCGGCTAGTCGAGAAAAGGCAGCACCACAAGCGCTTCCGGGTCGAGCCCGTGCTGGGCGCATATACCCTGCGCCAGGGAAAAGTAGCGTTCGGCCTCGGCCAGATTGTCGATGTCGAGATTAAGCGTTGCAAGACCATCATAGCACGGAAACAGCAGTTGGGGTTCGCCCGTTTCGCGGGCTACGTCCAGGGCTTCGTGGAACAAGCCGACCGCCAGTTCCGGACGGCCGTTGCACTGGTGGATCTGCCCAAGCACGATCAACGGCACCGGCAGGTGCTCGCGCTGGTCGAGCGCCCGGTCGATCTCGATGGCCTTCTCGGCAGCGGGGACGCCCTCCGTTGGACAGCGATCCGTGAAAGTACAGCAGGCGACCGCGAGATTGGCGAGGAGGCGTGCCTGGAAACCCAGATCGCCAATATGGCGCGCCACTTCGAGACCGCGCCGACAGACCGCCATCGCCTGTGTCGGATCGATGGTCGTGTAAAGCACGCCGAGATTGGTGTAGCCGCGGCAGGCCGCCCCCAGCAGACCGGCGACTTCGGCCAATTCGATGCTACGCTCGACCTGACCCACGGCTTCCCGGTTTCGCCCAAGGCGAGCCAGCGCGACTGCCTTGGTATTGAGGGCCTCGGCGGTCACAAGAGTGGCATCACGCCCGGCCTCGGAGACATGCTCCGTTGTCAGTGTGCGCACGCAATCCAGCGCCGCGTCCGCCCATTTTGCCGCGAGCGCGTGATCCCCGCTACGGAACGCCTGCCGGCCACGCTCTTGCCACAGATGCGCCTGCTCGATCGGGGCATCCGCTCCATCGAGGAGCGCTGCCGCTTCAGCATAGCGCGATTCTGCGTTGTCGCGCTTGCCGACGTCCCAGAGCAGCCGACCGATCTTGCGCAAAACGCGCGCCGAAGCGACACGATCGGCCGACTCGCGGTATGCCTGCAACACCRCCTCGTAGTGGTGGTGCGCGATCTCGCGGCGGCCTGCCGGGCCGCTCAAATCGGCAATGCGCTCTGCAATCGCCAGTTTGAGCGGTGTTTGCCCGGTCGCGCCCAACGCAGTCAGTGCCCGCTCGTAGAAACGAAGGGCGTCGTCGTTGGCGTAGATCATGCGAGCGCGATCGCCCGCCGCCTGCAGATAGTGCGCGCCCTTCTCCCGCTCGGCGCTCTGTGCGAAATGATGACCGAGCACGGTCAAATCCTCGAGCCGTTCCGGTCTGTCGCCGCACAGTTGCTCCAAGGCAGCACCGACCCGCCCGTGGATGTCGGTCCGGCGCTGCAGAAGCAGATTCTGGTAAATCACGTCCTGCAGCAAAGTTTGCGTAAAACGGTAGCTTTGCGACGAGACCGAGCCTGATCCGGCAACTTCCTCGATGATTTCCGCATCGCAAAGCAGTTCGCAGCCGGCTTCCAGCCGGCCGGGGTCGGCTGTCACGGCTTTCAGAAGTATGGCATCGAAGCGCGGGCCGATCACCGCGGCTTCCTGGGCCAAACGGCGCACCTCCTGGGGCAGCCGGTCGACACGGGCAAGCAACATTGCCTGGATCGTGGCGGGAATGCCGGTTGCGGCTTCGCCTGCCACAGTGCGCCATTGCTGGCCCTCGCGCACCAGGACACCGCGATCGATAAGGCCGCGAACGATCTCCTCTATAAAAAGGGGGTTGCCGCCCGCGCGCTCGAGGATCTGGTCAAGAAGCGTTCCTGCGGAGTTTACCCAGCTCTCGCCGAAAAGCGCCGCCAGCAAGCTGCGTCCGTCATCGCGGCTGAGCGGCGAAAGCCTGAGCGCTGTGTGACTCACCCTACTTGAGTCGAGCTGGCCGTGGTCCGGCTCCGGACGATGCGTGACCAGCAACATCAGCCGTGTGCGTTCCAACCTGTCCATCACGAAACGCAGTGCCTCGAGCGACACGGCGTCGGCCCAGTGCAGGTCTTCGACGACGATCAACAGCGGCGACAACGCAAGCCGCCGTTCGATGATCGTGCGGACTGCGTAGAGAATTTGCCGCCGCAACTGCTCGGGCTCGACATGCTGCAAGGTGGCATCGGGGTCGCCAAGGCCAAGCACATGGTAGAGCAAGGGCATCAGCCGCTTCGCCTCCTCGCCCTGCAGGCCGAGATCGGTAAGCAAGCCTGCGAGCTTCCCCCGCATTTCGTCCCCGGTGTCGTTCTGCATCATCCCGGCAGCGCTGCGCACCACTGCGCCCAAGGCGCCAAATGATCGTTCGCCCAAAGGTGAGCACGTGGCCTGCCGCACGGCGAGGTTGCGAAAACGATCCTCGTCGCCGACGCGGGCGACGAACTCCTTCACCAGTCGCGATTTCCCGATACCGGCTTCTCCAACGAGGCGGACGAGTTGGGCCGAGCCGCCGCACGCCTGGTCAAGGCTCGCCAGCATTCTATGCAGCTCCGCATCACGGCCTATCATCGGTGCGCTGAGGCCGAGCGCCTCGAGCCCACGTGCCGCACGCGGCGCCGCGAGCGGTGCATCCAGACGATGGACGAGCACACTGCCAGCCTTGCCGCGAAGCACGACATCACCCAGCGGCTCGTATGAGAAGGCATGCCGGGTCAGCCTGTGAGTGAGCTCGCCCACCAGCACCTCACCCGGTGCGGCCAGTGATTGCAGGCGTTGCGCCGTATTCACGGTGTCGCCGGTCACCGAATAGGATTTGGCGGTGCCGATGCCCAATCCGCCAGTGACGACCGGGCCGGTGTTTATGCCGATGTGGAGCAACAGGGGCGAGCCGGAGTGGGGGGCGCTTTCGCCCAGCCGCGCCGTCCGGGCGATCATGTCGAGAGCGGCGCGAAGCGCACGTTCCGGATCGTCCTCATGCGCGACCGGCGCACCGAACAGAGCGAGCAGTGCATCGCCGATGAATTTGTCGACGAAACCACCGAAGTTTCGCACGGCCGCCGTCAATTCCTTGAACAGTTCGTTCTGCAGTGCTTGCATCACCTCGGGGTCGAGCTGCTCGCTGAGTGTCGTGAAGCCGCAAAGGTCGGCGAAGAGGACCGTCACCGTCCGGCGATCGGCGTCGGAGACGGGATGCAGCCCATCGTCGCTCTCGATGTTCGCAAGCAGCGACGGCGTTCGAGAAGGCGGCACGATGGTCCGGCTCTGTGTCGGAGCAGGCCGTTCGACAGCTTTTGCGGCCGCACCGACGCTTGCCCCGCATTTCGGACAGAACTCGAAATCAGGTGCGCAGGGGTAACCGCAACTGGCGCATGGCACGGGCTGGCGCTTGCCACACCTCGGACAGAAAGCGAATCCGCTCTCAACCTCGAAACCGCAGCCCGAGCAGTCCATCGACAAGACCTCACTAGCGGCCGCGGCGGCGTGATTTCCCTACGCACGTCACGACCAGGGTATTCACAAGGATGAACCGTTAGGCGTCGACCAGCAAGCGGCAGCGCAAATCGGCATCGAGCGATCCGTGTGGATCCCGGGCGGAGCGCTGGCGATTCGGGCGGCTGCATAGCCGTCGTTTGCGAAAGTTCCCTCGGACCCTCCGTCTTCCTGCTATTGTGGGGACGAGGAGACGGACCGATGAGCGAGAATCGCAAGCTKGCSGCRATCCTGGCCGCSGATGTCGTCGGATACAGCCGGCTSGCRRGCKCGGACGAAGATCGTACTTTGGCGAGGTTGCGGGCCCTGCGCAGCGACCTGATCGACCCAATCATCGCCGTGCACAACGGGCGGGTGATCAAGCGCACCGGGGATGGGGCGCTGGTTGAGTTCCGCAGCGTGGTGGATGCCGTGCGCTGCGCCGTTGAGGTTCAAAATGGCATGGTCGAGCGCAATGCCGGCGTGCCGCAGGACCGCCGCATCGAGTTCAGGATCGGCATCCATCTGGGGGATGTGGTCGAGGAAAGCGACGGCGACCTGATGGGCGACGGCGTCAACATCGCCTCGCGTTTGGAGGGCGTCGCGGCGCCGGGCGCCATCTGCCTGTCCGAGGATGCCTATCGCCAGGTCAAGGCGAGGCTCGACCTCTCGGTCAGCGATCTCGGCAGCACGCAGCTCAAGAACATCGCCGAGCCGATCCGGGTTTATTCGCTGCAGGTCGGCAGCGCCGGGACCAGGGCGGCCGCGACCTCGGAAACCGCGAGCCGACCGGCGACGGCAGCGCCGCCGAAGCTGTCGATCGCCGTCCTGCCGTTCGCCAACATGAGCGGTGACGCCGAACAGGACTACTTCGCCGACGGCATCTCCGAGGACATCATCACGGCGCTGTCCAAACTGTCGCAGCTCTTCGTCATCGCGCGCAATTCGTCGTTCACCTTCAAGGGCCAGAACGTCCAGGTGCAGGAGGTGGGCACGAAGCTCGGCGTGCGGCATGTGCTTGAGGGCAGCGTACGCAAGTCGGGGAACAGGGTGCGCATCACCGCGCAGCTCATCGATGCAACCTCGGGCGGCCATCTTTGGGCGGAGCGGTTCGATCGTGAGCTGACCGACATATTCGCCGTGCAGGACGACGTGACACAGCAGATCGTCGGTGCGCTGGCGCTCAATCTGACTGCGGGTGACCGTCAGCGGCTGGCGCCTGAGCACCCGCGCAACRCGGAGGCGTATGACTGTTTCCTGCGGGGCCGGGAGCTGTGGCACCGGCTGACGAAGGAGACCAACGTCGCAGCCCGTGACGTCTTGCAACGTGCCATCGACCTGGACCCGAACTTTGCCTCTGCCCACGCTTTCCTCGCCCTCACGCACGGACTCGATTACCTGAACAGGTGGAGTGCCTCGCCGCCGGAATCGATGGCGCAAGCGGAAGAGGTCGCAACGCGAGCGGTAACGCTGGATGACAGTGATCCCTGGGCGCACTGGGCGTTGGCTATAGCCAAGCTGTACACACGACGGCACGATGGGGCCATCGACGAGGCCGAGCACGCGATCGCCCTCAATCCGAACTTCGCCGAAGGGCACGTCATCCTCGGCGAGGCACTGTATTATTCGGGCAGGCCCGAGGAGGCGCTTAAGAGTTTCGCCCGAGGGAAGACCTTGAACCCGTACTTTCCCGATGTGCTTCTGCACTTCCAGGCTTTGGCCGCGTTTCATCTGGGAAGGTACGAAGAGGCCGTCGACCTCTTGCAGCAACGGCTGGCTCGCAACGCTATCACCGACGTCTCGCGTGCGCTCCTGGCCGCCTGCTACGGCCATCTCAGCCGTTTCGCCGAGGCCCGCGCGGCATGGCAGGAGGTGCTTCGCCTCAATCCCGACTATTCGCTGGAATACCGTCGCAAGGTCTTGCCCTACAAGAATCCTGCCGATTTCGAACTCGTGGTGGATGGGCTCCGCAAGGCCGGGGTCGTGCAATGACAGCTGCGGCAATKTCAGGTCGCCCTGATGCCTGCCTGGCCGATCTTGCGCCATCGGGCGTTTTCGCGAACCAGTTTCAGGTCGTCGGTCGTCTCGGCAAAGGTCCGCAATCGGTATTGCCGGAGCAAATCCGGGAAAAGCGCCCCTTCCGGCAGGCCGGCAAGC
>NZ_JBFULQ010000111.1:0-14235 GCF_054049815.1 Mesorhizobium sp. P5_C1
TCCCTGTTGTGAACGTCGTAATCGGTCCTGAAGCTGATCATCCCACCGATAGTCCACGAAACGACCCCGCCAAGAATCAGGACCAATCCGAACGTTGGCAAATTACTCATCCGCGTCCCTCACCTCTCGTATTTCTCGACCTTCTGCTCGATGGCGCCGAAGATCGAATGCCCGGTCCTGTCCTTCATCTCGATGCGCACCGTGTCGCCGAAGCRCAGGAACGGCGTTTTGGGCGCGCCTGATACAATGGTCTCGATCATGCGCAGTTCGGCGACGCAGGAATAGCCGGCGCCGCCGGCCGAGACAGGCTTGCCTGGTCCGCCGTCGAGCTTGTTGGAGACGGTGCCGGAACCGATGATGGTGCCGGCGGCAAGTGGACGCGTTTTCGCGGCGTGGACGATCAGGGCCGGAAAATCGAAGGTCATGTCGACGCCCGCATTGGCGCGGCCGAACGGCTTGCCGTTGAGGTCGGCGAGCAGCGGCAGGCTGACCTTGCCGCCATCCCAGGCATCGCCCAATTCATCAGGCGTCACCGCGGCAGGTGAAAACGCCGAGGACGGCTTTGATTGGAAGAAGCCGAAACCCTTGGCGAGTTCCGGCCCGGTGAGCGCACGCAGCGTCACGTCGTTGACCAGCATCACCAGCCGGATCGCGGCGCGTGCCTCATCGAGGCTGGCGCCCATAGGTACATCGTCGACAATGACAGCGACTTCCCCCTCCATGTCGATGCCGAAGGCCTCGTCGGCCATGCGGATCGGATCACGCGGCGCGATGAAGGAATCCGAGCCGCCCTGGTAGATCAGCGGGTCGGTCCAGAAACTTGCCGGCATTTCGACGCCGCGCGCTTTCCGCACCAGTTCGACATGGTTCACATAGGCCGAGCCATCGGCCCATTGATAGGCGCGCGGCAGCGGTGAGTGCGCGTCATGCTCGTGGAAGCGCTCCGACGGCACCGCGTTGTTCTCCAGCGATTCCGCTATTGTCGCGAGGTGCGGGGCGATGCGCCGCCAGTCGTCGAGCGCTGCCTGCAGGGTGCGCACCAGGAACGAGGCGTCGGTGAAGCGTGTCAGGTCGCGCGAGACGACGACGAGTTTTCCGTCACGCGTCCCATCCTTCAGTGTGGCAAGCTTCATGCGGTTTCCTCTCCTGTTACGGCTTTGGCGCCGCTTTGGATTTTTGTTTTACGCATTATCTCCAGCGAAAAGCGGTTTCCACTTTTCAGGGTCATGCGAACTCCACAACAAGGCCGTCGCGGGCGATCGTCAAGTCGCCGGCCCATGTTTTCCTGACAGCGGCGATCCAGTCGGCCTCGACGATCCCGGGATCGTCGGCCGGAATGAGGTGGTTAAGCACCAGCCTCTTCACGCCCGCATCGCTGGCGATGCGCCCGGCCTCCTCGGCAAAGCTGTGGCTGGCGAGCAGATGTTCCCGCAGCCGCGCGCCATTGCCGGTTTTGGCCACCAGCCGCTCTATGCCTTCCTCCAGCATAGCTTCGTGGACGAGGATGTCGGCGCCTTGGGCAAAATCAGCGAGCGGCGGAAAGAAGGCCGTATCGGTGGAGAACACCACGCTTTTCCCGCCACGCTCGAAGCGCAGCGCAAAGCAGTCGGTCACCGGCGGATGGTCGACGCGCAGCGCTGAAACCTCGAGGCCGTGTTGCTCGACAATCAAGCCTTCGGTGAATTCGTTGATCGAAACCAGCTCGCGAATATCCGGCCGGCCTTCGTCGACGATGCGGATTTCGATGTCGAATTCCATAGCCTGACAAAAGCGCCGCCAGTAATGGCCGGTTCCGGGCGGACCGTACACGCTGACGGGCGAGGCCAGACCGGCCGTCCAGGCGGTGTGGACCAGCGGCCCGAGTTCCAGCACATGGTCGGAATGCAGATGCGTGATGAAGATCAGGTCGAGCGCCTTCAGCCCAATGCCGGCGTCGACGAGACCCCGCGTTACGCCAAGCCCGCAGTCGATGACAATGCTGCGACCGCCCATCTGCAGCAGCGACGAACTCGGCCATGGGCCACCCGGCCGCAGCGCCGGGCCGCCCTTCGAGCCCAAAAGCACCAGCCGGTCCGGTATCGGCTCGCCGCTCAAGACCAGTCGCCCTCGGGCGTGCCGTTGAAGCGCTTCTTCAGATCGGCCCAGCAGTCGATGTAGTTGTCCTGCCGGGTTTCCAGTTCGGCGCCGTAGCGGGTCAGCATCTGCGGAAAACGGGTCTCGAACATGAAGGCCAAGGTGTTGTCGAGCTTGACCGGTTTCAGGTCCGCGCGCGAGGCCTTTTCGAAGCCAGGCGCATCCGGGCCGTGGGCCAGCATCAGATTGTGCAGGCTGATGCCGCCGGGAACGAAGCCTTCCTCCTTGGCATCGTACTGACCGTGGATCAGCCCCATGAACTCGCTCATGATGTTGCGGTGATACCAGGGCGGCCGGAACGTATCCTCCGCCACCAGCCAGCGCGGCGGGAAGATGACGAAGTCGATGTTGGCGGTGCCTTCCTCGCCGCTCGGCGCCGTCAGCACGGTGAAGATCGACGGATCGGGATGATCGAACAGGATGGCGCCGACCGGCGAAAAGGTGGCCAGATCATATTTATAGGGTGCGTAGTTGCCGTGCCAGGCAACGACGTCCAGCGGCGAGTGGCCGATCTCGGTGACATGGAAGTTGCCGCACCATTTCACCGTCAGCCGGCACGGTGTCTCCTTCTCCTCGAACCAGGCGCAAGGCGTCTTGAAATCGCGCGGATTGGCCAGGCAATTGGCGCCGATCGGGCCACGGTCCGGCAGGGTCAGCTTGGCGCCATAGTTCTCGCAGACATAGCCGCGCACTTCGGCATCGACCAGCTCGACCTTGAACACAAGCCCGCGGGGCAGCACGGCGATCTCGCCGGGCCGAAGCTCGATGACGCCCATCTCGGTGACGAAGCGCAAGGCGCCGACCTGAGGCACGATGAGCAACTCGCCATCGGCGTTGAAAAAATGGTCGTCGACCATCGAGCGGTTGGCGACATAGACGTGGGCCGCCATGCCGGTTTGCCCGAGCACGTCGCCGGCGGTGGTGATGCTGCGCATGCCGGTGATGAAATCGGTCGGCTCCTTCGGCATCGGCACCGGGTTCCAGCGGTACTGGCCGAGCGCCAACTCGTGGTCGCCGACATTGGGAGCGCTCTTCCACAATGGATAGCTCGCCGGTTTGAAACGGCCGGTGTGCTTCACGCTCGGCCGGATCCGATAGAGCCAGGAGCGCTCATTTGTGCCGCGCGGAGCGGTGAACGGCGAACCGGAAAGCTGCTCGGCATAGAGGCCATAGGCCGGCCGCTGCGGCGAATTCCGTCCCTGCGGCAGCGAGCCGGGCAAGGTTTCGGTTTCGAAGTCGTTGCCGAAGCCCGGCATGTAGGAAAAGGCCATCGCTTCCTCCCGGAATTGACCAAACTTGTTTCATTTGTAACCATCGAAAATGTAACTATCAATGCCAATGCTTCTGCCGGATGTGCAACCATGGAAATCCTCGACCTGGAAAACTTCCTTCCCTACCGGCTCTATCGCCTGGCCGACGCCGTCAGCCGCGAATTCGCGGGGATATACAAGGACAGTCATGGCCTGACCCGGCCTGAATGGCGCACCCTTTCGGGGCTCGGCCAGCACGGCACGATGACCGCGACAGCGCTCGGCGAGCAATCGGCCATGCACAAGACCAAGGTGTCGCGCGCTGTCGCCGAACTCGAACGGCGGCGCTGGCTGACGCGCACTTCAGATGAAAACGACCGCCGCGTCGAGCATCTGACCCTGACCAAGGCGGGGCTTGCCGCCTATCGCGAAATGGTGCCGCTGGCGAAGGCGTTCGAGCGGGGATTGCTGGACAAGCTGAGCGCCGGCGAGTGCGCGGGGATTATCAATGGAGTGGCGGCGCTGGAGGTGGCGCTGTACAGACCCGTGGAAAAGCAATGACGCCGTTCAGTGGTGATCCTTCCCACCCCCCCCGTCCTGCCGGACATCTCCCCCGCAAGGGGGGAGATTGGCAGCTTCGGCGCTCCGCCGATCCCTACAGCGCAGGTAGTTGGCGAAGGCATCCGCGACATCCGATCTCCCTCCTTGCGGGGGAGATGGCCGGCAGGCCAGAGGGGGGTACTGCCCCGCCRACTTTTCTAGTTGCCTACCAGTCCATCACCACCTTGCCGGAACTGCCGCTGCGCATTGCATCGAAGCCGGTCTGGAAGTCGTCGATGCCGATGCGGTGCGTGATCAACCCGGAAACATCGAGCGGGCCCTGCACCAGCGCGATCATCTTGTACCAGGTCTCGAACATTTCGCGGCCGTAGATGCCCTTGAGATGCAGCATCTTGAAGATGACCTTGTTCCAGTCGATCTCGAAGCCGGTGGGCGCAATGCCTAAAATGGCGATCTTGCCGCCATTGTTCATCGTGTCGATCATGTCGCGGAAGGCCGGCGCCGCCCCCGACATTTCGAGACCGACGTCGAAACCCTCGGTCATGCCGAGCACCGGCATGACGTCGCGCAGCTTTTCCTTCGAGGCGTCGACGACATGCTGCACGCCGAGCTTTTTCGCCAGCGCCAGCCGCACCGGGTTGATGTCGGTGATGACCACCTTTCGCGCGCCGACACATTGCGCCACCAGCGCGCCCATGATGCCGATCGGCCCGGCCCCGGTGACCAGCACATCCTCCCCGACCAGATCGAAGGACAGGGCGGTATGGACCGCATTGCCGAGCGGATCGAAAATCGCGGCGATCTCGTCTGGCACGTCGTCGGGGATCGGCACGACGTTGTGCTGCGGGATCGCCAGATACTCGCCGAAGGCGCCGGGGCGGTTGACGCCGACGCCGAGCGTGTTGCGGCACAGATGTCCCCTGCCCGCCCGGCAGTTGCGGCAGTGGCCGCAGACGATGTGGCCTTCGCCCGACACGCGCTGGCCGACCTTGTATTCGGTGACCGCGGCGCCGAAATCGGCAACCGTGCCGACGAATTCATGGCCCGTCACCATCGGCACCGGCACGGTCTTTTGCGCCCACTGGTCCCAATTGTAGATGTGGACGTCGGTGCCGCAGATCGCCGTCTTCCTGACCTTGATCAGCACGTCGTTGGGGCCGATCTCCGGCACCGGCACCTCTTCCATCCAGATGCCCGGCTCGGCCTTGGCCTTCACCAGCGCCTTCATCATGTTCGACATGCTTTTATCCCTTGAATCTCTTGTTCCGGAATCGCTTTGCGACTTCGGCCTTTCAGGAAATCACCCCGAGTTCGCGCCCGACGGCGCCGAACGCCTCGACCGCGCGGTCGATGTCGGCACTGGAGTGCGCCGCCGACATCTGCGTGCGAATGCGTGCCTGGCCCTTCGGCACCACCGGGAAGGAAAAGCCGATGACATAGATGCCACGCTTCAGCATGCGCGCCGCCATCTCCTGCGCCAGCGTCGCGTCGCCCAGCATCACCGGAATGATTGGATGATCGGCCCCGGCCAGCGTGAAGCCCAGTTTGCCCATCTGCGACCTGAACCGTGCCGCATTCGCATATAGGCGTTCGCGCAAGGCGTCGCCATTGCGGATCAGGTCGAACACCTTGATCGAGGCGCCGGCGATCGCCGGCATCAGCGTGTTGGAGAAGAGATAGGGCCGCGAGCGCTGGCGCAGCCAGTCGACCACTTGGCTTTTGCCCGATGTGTAACCGCCGGATGCACCGCCGAGCGCCTTGCCGAGCGTGCCGGTGATGATGTCGACCCTGCCCTCGACGCCGCAATGCTCGGCCGAGCCGTGGCCATTCTGGCCGACGAAGCCGACCGCATGGCTGTCATCGACCATCACCATGGCATCGTATTTGTCGGCGAGGTCGCAGACACCCCTTAGATTGGCGATGATGCCATCCATGGAAAACACACCGTCGGTGGCGATCAGCCGGAAGCGGCAATCCTTCGCCTCCTTCAGCCGCGCTTCGAGGTCGGCCATGTCGTTGTTGGCGTAGCGGAAGCGTTTTGCCTTCGACAGCCGCACGCCGTCGATGATCGAGGCGTGGTTCAGCGCATCGGAAATGATCGCATCGTTCTCGCCGAGGAGTGTCTCGAACAGGCCGCCATTGGCGTCGAAGCAGGAGCCGTAGAGGATGGTGTCCTCCAGGCCGAGGAAGGATGAAATCGTCGCCTCGAGCTGCTTGTGTTCCTCCTGCGTGCCGCAGATGAAGCGCACCGAGGCCATGCCGTAGCCATAGCGGTCGAGCGCCTGGCTGGCCGCCGCACGCAGGTCGGCGCTATCGGCGAGGCCGAGATAGTTATTGGCGCAGAAATTAAGCACCTTCTGGCCGCCGACCTCGATCTGCGCCGACTGGGTCGAAGAGATCACCCGCTCGGATTTATAGAGGCCGGCCGACTTGAGCCCCGCGAGTTCGCTGTCGATGTGAGAGAGAAATGCTGCGGTCATGATCGGGCCTCGTTTGATGTGGGCCGACTGTCGTCCGGCCCGCGCGAAAAATCCATCGCAAAAACGACCGGATCGGTGGGCAGGCGGCCCCGATATGCATCGTCATGCGGCCGCGGAAGCGACGTCACGACAACAGTGCTGGCCGACGACCTCTCAAATGCCGACACAGCACGAAACCAGCCGATAACCATTTCGCGATCTTTAAGCGTTTCCCCCTCGCCGTCCGGCTGTCGATTTCCAGACCTGTTAACGTTTGCAAGCCAATGGTCCTCGCAACAAGAATCCGTTGGCGAGAGGGCCGCCCCACAACATGTCGCAGCAGCCGGTGCAAACCGTTTCAGGCAAGCTCATACTGCTGATCAAGGCTGGCTACTGGCTGGCCCTGCTGATCATCGCCGCCATGGTGATAGCCTCCTTCATCCTGCTGCAGCAGATGATGGCCACCCAGCAGCACAACAACACCTTGCTCGACATCGTCAGCACGCAAAAGACGCTGTCGCAGCGCATCGTCTTCCTTGCCGGCGCAACGAGTTCCGGTTCGCGTGACAAGCAGCCGGCACTGGTCAGCGCTCTCAAGCAGGCGACGGCGGAGTTCGAGACGAACTACKATCTGCTGCTCGAGCAGACCAATGCCGACCCGATGTCGCCTGCCCGTTTGGACCCGAAATCGACCGAGAGCGTGCTGTTCGCCAAGCCGTTCCATCTCGATTATTTCTCGGTAGGCCTCGTCGCCAATGGCAAGCGGCTGATTTCATCCTTTGAATCCCAGCTGACGGGCGCCAGTGACGGCTACAAGGGCAGCGGCGAGCGCGTCAATCTCGATGCCTCTGTCGCCAACGCGACCTTGTCGGGCTACGCAGCGCTTGGCCAGCGCATCAGCGCCGATGCCGACGAGCGCGCCGAGAAGCTGCTCGCGCTTCACCGCACGCTGTTCTACGCCACCCTCGGGGTGATCGTGCTGGTGGCGCTCTTCATCTTCCGGCCGATGTCGAACGCCATCCTGCGCAAGACGCATGAGCTGATCGACGCGCGCAATTCCATGGCCTTCATCGCGGTGCATGACGGCCTCACCGGCCTGCACAACCGCACGTTCCTGACCGATCATTTCGATACGCTGATCAAGGGCTCGCAACGGCGTCGTGAGCGGCTTGCCGTCGTCCAGCTCGACCTCGACCGGTTCAAGCAGATCAACGATACGCTCGGCCACGCCGCCGGCGACTATGTGCTGGTCGTCACGGCGCAGCGCATGCGCGATTCCTGCCGGGCATCGGACCTGTGCGTACGCCTGGGCGGCGACGAGTTCGTCATGATCCTCGGCGGCGCCGGCGGCACCGAAGACATCAACATGCTGGCGCGGCGTATCCTGGCCCACATCAACGAGCCGATCATCTTCCAGGGCACGACCATTCTTCCGGGCGCCAGCGCCGGCATCGCCGTCTACCCGGTCGACGCCGACAATGCGCAGGACCTGCTGGTCCACGCCGACCTGGCACTCTACTCCGCCAAGAAGCTGGGAGGCAGCAACTTCTCGTTCTTCTCCGAAGAGTTGCGCCGCGAGCTCGACTATCGCAAGCAGCTCGAGCACGACATCAAGATCGCCATCGCGGACCGGGCGTTCCAGGTCTATTTCCAGCCGCAGGTCTCGTTGACCGACGGCACGATCAGCGGCATCGAGGCGCTGGTGCGCTGGAACCATGCCGAGCGCGGCATGATCTCGCCCGGCGAATTCATTCCGGTCGCCGAGAAATGCGGCTTCATGCCGGAGATCGGCCGCATCGTCATCTCGAAGGCGATCAACGAAGCCGCCGAATGGAACCGCGCCGGCATTGCCTTTGGGCGGCTTGCCGTCAATGTTTCAGGCACCGAACTGCGCGAGCACGACTTCGATGCGTTCCTGTTCGAGACGCTGGAGAAGGCTGGGCTGCCGCCRCAGAAACTGTCGCTGGAAATCGTCGAGTCCGTCATTCTCGACGACGAGAAGACCGGCATCGCCGCCAAGCTGCGCCATATCAGGGCAGCCGGCGTCCATCTCGAACTCGATGATTTCGGCACCGGCTATGCCTCGCTCAGCCACGTAAACCCCAACGAGATCGACCGGCTGAAGATCGACCGCCGCTTCGTTCAGAACATCCATGAGAATGGCGACAACTCGAAGATCGTGCGTGCCATCACCGAGCTGGCGCGTGGCCTTGGCATCTCGATCGTTGCCGAAGGCGCTGAAACCGAGGCCGAGCTCGATTCGCTGATGGCAATCGGCTGCGATCAGGTGCAGGGCTATTCCATCGCCTTCCCGATGCCGCAGGATAAGGCGCTGGAGTGGCTGACGGCCCGCATGCCGAAGAAGGCCAGGCTGACGGTGCTGCAGGGAAGCCTGGCGTAGGCAAAGCGCGTCGCGCTCGAGCGGAGACATCCGACGCGATTTGTCTCTCCGTTTTCTCCATGTCGTTGCCCCAGAACCGCTGCGCACCTTTGGGCGACATGCACCGCCCGCCTTGACAAGCCGTTGTGGACATGGCGGCCTGTCGTCATCGCAACCTGATAGTGCGGGTGATGACACCGTTTCGGATTGTCCTGGCGGCACTGTTGATTTTTGCGTTCCCCGCCCATGGGGCGGATCGCACAATCTATCTCACCTTTGACGATGGCCCGCTGAACGGCACCAGCAACATCCTCGACGTGCTGGAAGCCGAACAGGTTCCGGCGACCATGTTCATGGTCGGCATGCATGCGCAAGCAAGCACCGCCAACAGGGCGCTCGTCCAGCGCGCCAAACAGCTTCCGCTGGTTACGCTCGGCAACCACAGCTACAGCCACGCCAACAACCGCTACCAGCATTACTACGCCGACACCGAAGGCGTCGTCGCCGACATGATGCGGGCAAACGCGGTGCTCGGCCTCAAGCCGGTGGTGCACGCCCGGCTGCCGGGGCGCGACGTGTTCAGGCTGCCCTCGATGTCGAAGAACGACACTTCGCTTGGCCTGGCCCAGGAGGGCCGCGAGGAGCCCGACTATGAGTTTGTCGCGGCCTCAGGCTTTTATCTCTACGGCTGGGACCATGAATGGGTGCACAAGGACAGCGGCGAGCCGGTGCAGAGCGTCGACCATCTGGTCAGCGAGATCGATCACCTGTTCGGCTACGGCCGCTTCGTGAAGCCGCACAAGCTGATCCTGCTGATGCATGACGAGATGTTCCAGGACAGTTTCGACGGCAAGACCAAACTGACCAACCTGATCACCGCACTGAAGCTGCGCCACTACACCTTTGGCGCAATCCAGAGCTACGACGACTGAGCCTGCCCTAGCTTTCCACATTGGCCCGCAAGGCCGCCAGCACCTGTGCGAACTCAGCCAAGCGCTCGTCGGAAAGACCCACCCGCAGCCGCTTGTCGAAAACAAGAGCTGCCTTGCGCAAGGTCTCGAACAAAGCTTCTCCGGCATCGGTCAGTTCGACCAGGTGAACCCGGCGGTTGACGGGATCGCGGCGGCGCGTCAGCAGGCCCTGCGTCTCCATCGCGTTGAGATGGTGTGTCAGCGTCGCGCCCTGGATGCCGATCATGCCGGCAAGCTCGCGCTGGTTGGCAAGCTTGCTTGATTTGACCGAAAGYAGCGTGAGCCAGACAGGCAGCGTGCCGCCAGCCTCGACCAGGGCAGCGTCAAAAGCCTGGGCAACCAGCTTGGCGGTACGGCCGAGATTCATGCCGACTGGCGGGCGTTCAAAGGGCGTCATCACAAGACACTAGAACAAGGGAAAGGCCGATGGAACTGGCCGTGGTTTATACATTGACACCTAACCGTTAGATATCTAACTATATCATATTGACGCACGAAACAGGAGAATCCGGTCATGCAGTACGTCTACATCGTCGTTATCGGCCTTCACGTCATGGCGGGCGTATTCTGGGCAGGCACGACGATCACGCTGGCGCGCGATCCCGATATCCGTGCCGAGCGCTTCATCCAGCCGCAAATGGGTGCGGCCGGCATGGTTTTCCTGACCGGAGCGCTGCYCTGGTATTTCTTCCACGGCGCCTATTTCGGCTCGATGGAAATGGTGCTGGCGCTTGGCATCCTGACCGCTTTCGCCGCCGCGGGCGTGCTCGGCGCCATGGTCAGGGCGCCCAGCCGGCGGCTTGCCGGCGCAAATGCGGAAACCGAAACGCAACTGCGCGCCAGAATGGCGACGGGCGAGCGCATCGCCGCGCGGCTGCTGGTCGTCACCGTGCTCTGCATGGCCGTCGCCAGAATGGTCTGAGACGCAGCAACTCACAGAATCGTACGTTGTCTGGCGACAAGCCGATGACGTGCGGGCGCGCGGCCTGACCGACGTACACGGGCTCTCGTACGCAGGGCCGACCGCGCGCCACCAACGATGCCGGGGCACTTTTCGGTCCGATGGTTCAGATCCTATTTAATGATCGGATTCGTCCGAAAACCGCTGCGCGCTTTTCGGTCCGGTGCTAATGAGCGGCAAATTCGAAGGAATGCTGCCCATGACCGTCACCAAGAACCTTACCCAGCTCGGCGCACACGTCGAGACCCCCCAGAGCCCCGATCAGGCGGTGCTGGAGACCGTGCCGTTTACGCGCGGCGACGGCCCGCCCGCAATCGTGCGCTTCACCTGCCCGGAATTCACCTCGCTGTGCCCGGTCACCGGCCAGCCGGACTTCGCCCATATCGTCATCGACTACGCCCCCGATGCGCTGCTGGTGGAATCGAAGTCGCTGAAACTGTTCATGACCTCATTTCGCAACCACGGCGCCTTCCATGAAGAATGCACCGTCATGATCGGCCGCCGCATCGTGGCGGCAACCAAGCCGCTGTGGCTGCGCATCGGCGGCTACTGGTTCCCGCGCGGCGGCATTCCGATCGACGTGTTCTGGCAGACCGGCGCGCCGCCGGAAGGCGCCTGGTTGCCGGATACCGGAGTGGCGCCCTATCGCGGGCGCGGCTGATGCATGTCACCCAAAATTGACGCCGGTTTTGAGGCAACGGCATATATAGGAACAAAGACTTAAAGCGCGTCGCCTGAATCCGTTTCAACAACGCGCTTTTGGTCTCCCTCTCATTCGCACTGATATTGGCTGAGCGCCCATTCGCCGGTCACCGACAACAGGTCCGATATCTTCCAGTCGCCGTCGACCTTGCTGAACTTCCATTCCAGCCGGTGCGGGTTGCCGGCGACAACGAAGGCGACAATGACCTTGGCCTTGTCGCCATTGATCGCTTCCAGCGTCTTCAGGCTCTTGTCGATCTCGGCTTTGTCATAGTTCGCGTTGTCGAGCGCCATGTTGGGGTCGAGGCATTCGCCCTGTCCGGATTTGCGCAAGGCGTCGCTCTTGTCGAGAACGGTTTTCGCCGGATCGATGAAATGGCTGCGCTGCGCCGGATCGAGTTCGAGCCCGACCTGATCGTAAAATGGCCGCACCACCGCCGTCGGCGATCCCGGCTGGATGGGTGCGGCGGGCTCGCTGGGCGGCCATGCCACTGGTGGCGTTGCGGGTTCCACCGCACCGCCGGGCGCATTTGCAGCTGGCGCCCCGCTGTCGCCCGGGGCGCTGTCAGCCGGCGCGTTTGCCGGCGGCGCACCGAACAGCCCTTGCGCGGCGGCGCCGCTCGGACCCGCTGCCAGCAGGCACATGGCCGACAGTGCCAGGATCCGGCGACGGACCATCGCCTTCACTCCGGCGTCTGGCCGGCCACGCATTCCAGCGCGCTGAGCTTCCAGTCGCTGGTCTTGGAGGCAATGTCCGATATCTTCCACTTGCCCTCGATCTTCTTGAGCGACCAGACCATGTCACGCTTGGAGTCATCGCCTTCCGCAAAGAGGCTGAAGGACGCTGTAACCTCGGCGGTGTCACCATCCAGCTTCTCGGACAGTTTCAGCGTTTTCGAGACAGTCTTCTGATCGAAGTCCTGCGCGTCCAGACCGGGATCGAAATCGATGCAGGCGACCTCGTCAGGGTTCTTTTTCGTTGCCTGGTCGTTCAGGTTGAACAAGTTCGTCACCGGCTCGGTAAACCGATCCCGGTATTGCTCGTCAGCCTCGAATTTGACCGCCGGCACATAGAAGAACTTCACCGCATCGGACGCTGGTCCGGCGAAGGCAGCCGCGGGCAAGGCTATCGAAAGGGCGGCAACGAGCACTGTCAGTCGCATGCAGGATCTCCGGCTTTTGATGGCTTGACGCTATCAATACCACACATCCTGCATATCGACTTTTTTGCGGCTGATGAAGTCCTGGAGCGCCAGCCCCCAGGCGCCCCGCGAGACATTCCGGAGGTTCGCAAAAGCACTTCCGCGGTTAGCTGCCGACGATACTGGCAGATACAATCGCCGCGAACATCAGAGGATCCTCAGCCTCCGAAAGTCGCGACAGGCGCTTTGAGCCGGGAGCGCTCAGGCTTGACACCGAGCCCTGGCATCTGCGGGACGCGTATATGCCCGTTTTCGATGACGACGGGGTTTACCGGGTCGGTATGCCCTTCGATGTATTCCTGCGCGATCCAGGCGCCCTCAAAACGGCTCGGCTCGACGGTAGCGGCGAGGTGCACGCAGGCCGCGGCGATGACGTCCCCACCCCAGGCATCGTCGCAGCTGTGCGGGAGCGATCGTATCGCACACAGGTCGCGGACCGTGACCATCTTGGTAAGGCCACCAAGGCGGGTGACCTTCAATCCGAATCCGTCCGCGATACCTGAAGAAACTGCCCGCAGGACGGCATTCAAATCCTCGGTATTCTCATCAAGGTAGACCGGATGGGTCACGCGTCCCTTGAGACTCGCGACTTCCTCCATTGTGTTGCAAGGCTGTTCGAACACGAACGGGATTGCCTGGCAAAGCCGATCGATGTGCAACGCCGCCGCGGCGGTGAGGCCACGATTGGCGTCGACGGCTATCCGGGCCTTGAAGCCAACCACTTCCCATACCTTGTGCACGGTGGCGACGTCTTGCTCGAGATCCTGTCCGCCTATCTTGATCTGAAGTCGTGGGTATCCGGCCTTGACCTTGTCGACGGCAATACGCGCCGTCTCGTCCGGTGCACCGACAATAGTCGAGTAGTAAGACGGTACACGATCGGTGAGCGCCCCGCCCAGAAGTGTTGAAACCGGAACACCCAGCCGCAGGCCGGCGAGGTCGAGGAGGGCTATGTCCAAGGCCGCCTTGGCATAGTTGTGACCGTTCAACCGCTCGTCCATTCTTTTCGCGAGGCGGCGCATGGACGCAGTGTCCTCACCAATGAGTCCAGGCGCTATTTCGGCAATTGCCGCTCTCGCACCCAGGGCATGTTGGGGCTGATAAACAGGGCCGACCGGGCACGTCTCACCCCAGCCTGACAGTCCGTCTTCGGTGGTCACTTCAACGAGTGTGCTATCCAGATTCTGCACGGTATCGCTAGCCATCCGGTAGGCGCCGCCTTTGACAGGCAGAAGGACCTGATAGACTTTGATCGACTCGATGCGCATACGGACCTCAGCCCCCTTCGTGCCAAGCGATTCAGGCCATCTTGCCATCCGGGTGCATGGCGGCGTTCTCGGTCACAAACATGGATCGAACTGTTGTGCTCAAGTCCGCACGTTGTGCTTGCGCTTCATGAAGTCCTTGGCGGTCTCGACCGCCACTGCGGCGTCGCGGCAATAGGCGTCGGCGCCGACGGCTTTGCCGAATTCCTCGTTCAGCGGCGCACCGCCGACCAGCACGACATAATCGTCGCGGATGCCCTTTTCCTTCATCGTGTCGATGACGACCTTCATGTAGGGCATGGTCGTGGTCAGCAGTGCCGACATGCCGATGATGTCGGGCTGGTGCTGTTC
>NZ_JBFULQ010000112.1:0-14231 GCF_054049815.1 Mesorhizobium sp. P5_C1
GTCTATCACGAGGTGCTCCTGCACCCCGACCAGATCTCGGCGAAATTCGACAGCTGGTTCCTGGCAGCCCTTGCGGCCCTGACCTTCGCCGTGGCGACGCTTGGTATCAACGTCGTCGCCAACTTCGTGTCGCCGGCCTTCGACTTCTCAAACGTCTTTCCCAGGCAGATCGACTTCAAGAAGGGCGGCTATATCGCGGCGCTGATCGCGCTGGTGCTCTACCCCTTCGCGCCGTGGGAAGGCAGTGCCGCCTCCTTCGTCAACATCATTGGCGCGACGATGGGACCGATCTTTGGGGTGATGATGGTTGACTACTATCTGATCCGCAAAAGTGAGGTCGACGTCGAAGCACTCTATCGCGAGGACGGCGAGTTCCGCTTCCAGGGCGGCTGGCACGTCAATGCCTTCATCGCCGCCGGCATTGGCGCCATCTTCTCGTCGATCCTGCCCAACTTCACCAACTGGCTGCCGTCCTGGTGGGGTGTCTATGGCTGGTTCTTCGGAGTTGGCATCGCCGGCACCATCTACTACGTGCTGCGCACTGCGGCTTTGGGCGCTGGCGCCAAGACCGCGAAGGCCTGACAGGCATCGTCCGGGGCGGCGCAAAGCCGCCCCGGATCCTATGCGCCGACCATTTCGGCCAGTTTGCGCACCGTGTTCCAGTTGCGCGACGTGCCGATACCCAGACGTTTGTGGCTCGTTGCCGCCAGAAGCCGCGAACTGGGCCTCTCACGCGAAAAAACAACCCAGATGTCGCCACCGATCGACATCACCTTCTCGTCCGCGGCGGCATAGGTCTGGAGCGCCGTTACAGCATCCATGGGCGCGGGTTTGCGCATCACGCGCACCGCCACCTGGTCGCCAGCTTCGGCGGACTCACCCGGGAACGGATTGCCGGCGGCAAGCGTCCGCCAGTCCTCGGCACCGCGCACGATGATATCGACATGCCGGCCGAAGGTTTTTTCGAAGGCTGCTTCCAGCCGTTGCTCCAGATCAGCGACGGCCGTTGCCGACGTCTCGAAGACCAGGTTGCCGGTCGCAACCAAGGTGCGAACATTCTTCAGGCCGAGGTCTTCCGCCATCGCCTTCAGGTCGACCATGACGAGCCGCCGTCCCTCGCCCAGGATGATGCTGTAGAGGAGCGCGACGTAGGTCTGCATCGCCTACAGCCGGATGATTTTAGGCCGAATCGACCTGAAATCTGAATCCGCCTCTAAATCAAAGAGATAGGGCATGATGTCGTCCGAAAACCGCTTCACACTTTTCGGCATCATGCTCTAGCCAGCCAGTAATCGTTACACCAGCCGGCTCTGTTCCACTGCCGCCTCGATGAAGCTGGCGAACAGCGGATGCGGGTCGAGCGGCCGGCTTTTCAGTTCCGGATGATACTGAACGCCGATGAACCAGGGATGGTCGGGGTATTCGACCGTCTCCGGCAACACGCCATCGGGCGACATGCCGGCAAACACCAGGCCGCAATCCTCGAGCCGCTCCTTGTAATCCACATTGACCTCGTAGCGGTGGCGATGGCGCTCGGAAATCTGCGTATCGCCATAGATCTCGGCGATCTTGGAGCCCTTGGCGAGATCGGCCTGATAGGCGCCGAGCCGCATCGTGCCGCCGAGATCACCGGTTTCCCGGCGCTTTTCCAGCATGTTGCCTTTCAGCCATTCGGTCATCAACCCGACCACCGGTTCGTCGGTTGGGCCGAATTCGGTCGATGAGGCATGCTCGACACCGGCCAGCGACCGCGCGGCCTCGATACAAGCCATCTGCATGCCGAAACRGATGCCGAAATACGGCACCTTGCGTTCACGCGCGAACTTCGCCGCCAGGATCTTGCCTTCGGAGCCACGCTCGCCAAAGCCGCCGGGAACCAGGATGCCGTGCACCTTTTCCAGCCAGGGCGTCGGATCTTCCTTTTCGAAGATCTCCGATTCGATCCAGTCGAGCTTGACCTTGACGTGGTTGGCCAGGCCGCCATGCGAAAGCGCCTCGATCAACGATTTGTAGGCATCCTTGAGGCCGGTGTATTTGCCGACCACGGCGATGGTGACCTCGCCTTCCGGATTGTGGATGCGGTTGGATACTGCCTGCCAGGGCTCCATGCGCGGCTTCGGCGCCGGATCGATGCCGAACGCGGCCAGCACTTCCGAATCAAGCCCTTCCTTGTGATAGGCCATCGGCACATCGTAGATATGCGGCACGTCGAGCGCCTGGATCACAGCACTTTCGCGCACATTGCAGAACAGCGACAGTTTTCTGCGTTCTTCCTTCGGAATGGCGCGGTCGGCGCGAACCAGCAGAATGTCGGGCGCGATGCCGATGCCGCGCAGTTCCTTGACCGAATGCTGGGTCGGTTTGGTTTTCAGCTCACCCGCCGTCGGAATGTAGGGCATCAGCGTCAGATGCACGTAGACGGCGTTGTTGCGCGGCAGGTCGTTGCCAAGCTGACGGATCGCCTCGAGGAACGGCATCGCCTCGATGTCGCCGACCGTGCCACCGATCTCGCACAGCACGAAATCATAGTCGTCATTGCCGTTGAGGACGAAATTCTTGATCTCGTCGGTAACGTGCGGAATGACCTGCACGGTGGCACCGAGATAGTCGCCGCGCCGTTCGCGCTCGATGATGTTCTTGTAGATGCGGCCGGTTGTGATGTTGTCCTGCTGGTTGGCCGAGCGGCCGGTGAAGCGCTCATAGTGGCCAAGATCGAGATCGGTCTCCGCACCGTCATCGGTGACGAAAACCTCGCCATGCTGGTACGGCGACATCGTGCCTGGATCGACATTGAGGTAGGGGTCGAGTTTTTTGATGCGTGCGCGATAGCCTCGCGCCTGCAAGAGAGCCCCAAGGGCCGCTGCGGCAATGCCTTTTCCAAGTGAGGAAACCACGCCGCCTGTGATGAATACATATCGCGCCATGGGAGTCATCGCTTAACGCGGCCGGATTGATTCCGCCAGAGAAAAAACCGCCGCGAAGGTTTTTTCCCAAGAAGGCGCGATACCCCTATGCATGTCGCCCAAAGCGCGAAGCAGTTTTTGGGACAACGACATGCACAAAACAAAGAACTAAAGCGCGTCGATTGAATCCGTTTCAACGCAACGCGCTTGGGGCAAGTCAAAACAAAAGGGCCGGCAAAGGCCGGCCCTTCGGCATGATGGATGCTGGCGTCAGATGATGACGACCTTGGTGCCTACCCTGACGCGGCTGTAAAGGTCCATGACGTGCTCGTTGATCATGCGGAAGCAGCCGTTGGAGGCGCTCGTTCCGATCGACTGCGGCGCGATGGTGCCGTGGATTCGCAGATGCGTGTCTTTCTTGCCGTCATAGAGATAGATGGCGCGGGCGCCCAGCGGGTTCTGGCCACCGCCGGGCATGCCGTCCTTGTACTGCCCATAGTGCTTCGGCTCGCGCTTCTGCATGTCCAGCGTCGGGATCCAGCGCGGCCATTCCTGCTTGTCGCCGACCGCGACCGTGCCCTTGAACTGCAAGCCTTCGCGGCCGACCGCAATGGCGTAGCGGCGAGCGGTGGAAGACGATTCGACGAGGTAGAGGCGGCGAGCGCTGGTGTCGATGACAATGGTGCCGGCGTCGTAGCCGGTGAATTCCACGTCCTGCGGCACAAACTCCGGCTTCACCTTGAACTGCTTCTTGGCTTCCTTCTTGGCGAGAGCCTGGTCCAGCGCACGTGTCTCGGGGAGATATGAGACCGAAGACGAAGAGCTGCCGCCGAAGAGGCCGGCGAACAGGCCGCCGCTCGACTGCTTCTTGCCGATGACTTCGCTGCGCAGCTCGCCATTGTTTCCGGTCAAAGCGACGTTCATCGCTTCGGCGGGGAGTGGCTCAGCCGACTGGATCGGTTCGATCGGCGCAATCGGCTCGATGATGTTGACGGTCTTCTTGGCAGGCTTGGCGTCGGCCACTTCGGTTGCCGAAGCGGTCTTGCCCCTCTTGGCGAGGAACGCTTGCCGTTCCGCCTCGGCCTTGGCCTTGGCCGCTTCGCGCATCGCCAGCTTCCTGGCTTCCAGCGCCTTGGCCTTGGCCGCTTCCTTGTCGGCAACGATCTTGGCCTCGATCTTCTTGATCTGGGCGAGATCGTCCGGTGTCGGGCTTTTCTTCTTCTTGAGAAGCTTCAATTGCGCCGCATCACTCTTGACGGCGACGTTGATGGCACTGGTTGTTTCAGCCGATTGATTTGCGGCCATATTGGCCGGCATGCCGGCGAAAGCCGGGGAACTCATGCCGAGTACGGCGCAGAGTCCCATGAAAATGAAGCTGCGAAGCTGCATGGCGAAGATCCGATCGTTCTATGCTTGTTGCCCACGGCGTCACTCAGCGCCCCCCAAGGGCGCCGGAAATGCCGCGCGCAATCTATAGTCGAATAAGCGCGGACGCCTCAAGGGTAACGCCACATTGCAAGCACTCGATTCTTCGTGATCGTGCTGCATTTGCCGCGACTGTGTTCAAACGACAACAGATCGCGGCTTCAGGCGCTGGAGACTACTGGTTCGGGACCTGCGGGGTCGCCGGTGCAGCGGGCGTGGTGCCGTTGGTCGCGGGCTGAGTCGAGCCGGCGGCGGGCGCCATGGCCGGGGCAGTCGCCGGAGGCGTTGCCGCGGCATCGTTGCCGGACGGCGGCTTCGGCGCGGTGTTGCCGGCGGGCGCCGGAGTGGTCGTGCCGGGCAATTGGTTGAGCACACCCTTGCCGGCGCCGTCAGATGTCGCGGGCACGCGGTCGAGGATGTCGATCGGCTTCTCGCCGTAGCGGGCGACGATCGACAGTGTCAGCGACGTGGCGAAGAAGGCGGCGGCCAGGATCGCCGTCGCACGCGTCAGCGCGTTGGCCGCACCGCGCGCGGTCATGAAGCCGGACCCGCCGCCGATGCCAAGACCGCCGCCTTCGGAGCGCTGCAGCAGCACCACGCCGACAAGGGCGAGCACGACCATGAGATGGATGACGATCAGTACGGTTTCCATAGTTTATCCTGGCAAGGCCTTGCCCGGTCGCGGACCGACCGGTGAATTGGAGGCGGCTCAATACAATGCTTTGATGGCATTTCCAAGCCCGTGGCCGGAATATGGGAAGCAACGCTCCCTTTGCAACGATTTCCGGCGCTGTCCACCCCTAGGCGATGCTGCGATAAGCCTCGGCGATGGCAAGGAAGTCCGCCGCTTTCAGGCTGGCGCCACCGACCAGCGCGCCGTCGACATTCCTGACGCCGAGCAGTTCGACCGCGTTGGAAGGCTTGACCGAGCCGCCATAGAGAATGCGCATCTTGGCCGCGACGCTGTCGAGTTTTTCCGACAGCTTTTCGCGGATATGTGCATGTGCTTCGGCCACGTCGGCGGCGGTCGGCGTCAGGCCGGTGCCGATCGCCCACACTGGCTCATAGGCAATGATGGTGTTGGACGGGGTGGCGCTTGGCGGTACCGAGCCGGCGACCTGCCGCGACAGCACATCGAGCGTGGCGCCCGCTTCACGCTGCTGCTGCGTTTCGCCAATGCAAATGATGGCCACAAGCCCGGCGCGCCAGGCGGCTGAAGCCTTGGCCTGGACCGTCGCGTCATCCTCACCGCGTTGCTCGCGGCACTCGGAATGGCCGACGATGACATGGCTCGCGCCGGCATCCTTCAGCATTTCCGCCGAGATGCAGCCGGTGTAGGCGCCGCTTTCCTTGGTGTGGCAATCCTCGCCGCCGGCGTGGACCGGCGTGCGTGACAGAATCTCGGCTGCGTGGGCAAGCAGGGTTGCGGGAACGCAAACCAGCGCTTCGGTCTCCGCATCGAGCCCACTCATGAAACCGTTGCCGATCATCCTGAGCTCGTTGAGCGAGGCAGTGGTGCCGTTCATTTTCCAGTTGCCGGCGACGAGCGGGCGAATTCCTGGCGTCATGGGTTGCTTCTCCGGGCGATATCAGGCTCTGGCCCTCACTACCAAAATCAGGCCACAAAGCAATCGACAGTGGACCGGAAGGGCGCTATTGCGCTTGTTTCAGACTCGGCGCATGCGAAAATGCGCATAAATCGGAAGTAACGATGCTTGGTGTATTGAGAAGCGCGGCGGGTACCTGGGTCGCGAAGGGTCTACTAGTGTTGCTGGTGCTCAGCTTTTTGGTCTGGGGCATTTCCGGACGGCTGATGGGCGGTTTCGCCGGCCACRATTCGGTTATTTTCGCCGGCGGCACCAAGGTGTCGATCAACGAATACCGTCTCGCCTATGACCGCCAGCTCTCCGTCATGTCGCAGCAATTCGGCCAGCGTCTCACCCACGAACAGGCAAAGGCGCTCGGTATCGACAACCAGGTACTGGCGCAGCTCGTCTCGGGAGCCGTTCTCGACGAACAGGCCCGCAAGCTGGGCCTCGGCCTCTCCAAGGACCGGCTGGCCGAGCTGACACGCGAAGATCCGGCCTTCAAGGGTCCTGGCGGCCAGTTCGACAGGCGAACCTTCGAATATATGTTGCAGCAGATTGGCATGCGGCCTGCCGATTATCTGAAGAACCGTGCCCAGGTGGCGGTGCGCCAGCAGATCGTCGAGGCGGTCTCGGATGGCCTCAAGGCGCCGGATACTTTCTTCAAGGCGGTCGCGCTCTATCGCGGCGAAGACCGCACCATCGACTATTTGACGCTGCCCAAGGCCTTGGTCGAGCCGATCGGGGCGCCGTCCGACAGCGTGCTCTCGGCCTATTTCGACGCCAACAAGAAGACGTACGCGGCACCAGAATACCGCAAATTCTCGTATGTCCGCCTCGAACCGGTCGACATCATGGATACGACCGCCGTCACCGACCAACAGGTCAGCGACGACTACAACAAGAACAAGGCGCGCTACACGACGCCGGAGCTGCGCACCATCGAGCAGCTTGTGTTCAAGACGCCTGACGCGGCCAAGGCCGCGCTGGATTCGCTCAAGGCCGGCGCCACCTTCGACAAGCTTGTCACGGCGGAAGGCAAGACCCCGGCCGATACGTTGCTCGGCACGCTGGCCAAGGACAAGATCGCCGACAAGGCGGTCGCCGACGCGGCCTTCGCACTCAATGCGAATGAAGTCAGCCCGGTCGTGCAGGGCGCCTTCGGTCCGGTGCTGCTGCGCGTCACCGAAATCAAGCCCCAGGTGGTGAAGCCGCTGACCGAAGTGTCCGACCAGATCCGCAAGGATCTGGCGCTGGGCGAGGCAAGTCGCATCCTTCTGGACGTGCGCGACAATTACGAAGACACCCGGGCCGCTGGCGGCTCGCTGGCCGACGCCGCCACCAAGTTGAAGCTGAAGATCGTCACCATCGACGCCATCGATCGCAGTGGCCTGAGACCTGACGCAAGCATCGTCAAGGACCTGCCGCAATCGCCGGAATTGATCAAGGCTGTCTTCGACGCTGAACCCAACACGGAAAACGACGCTTTGACCACGGCGGACAACGGTTTCGTTTTCTACGAAGTGGCTTCCATCACACCGGCTCGCGACCGCACACTGGACGAGGCTCGCCAGAAAGTCGTCGCCGACTGGACCGCCGCCGAAACAACCAAGCGCCTCACCGCCAAGGCAGGCGAACTCGAAAAGCGGCTCAAGGCCGGCGCAACGCTCGACGTTATCGCCGGCGAACTGAAGCTGGAAAAGCAGACCAAACGCGGCGTCAAGCGCGAGGCCGACGATGTCGACTTCGGCAAGGAGGGCGCCGCAGCGATGTTCGGCGTCGGCGAAGGCGGCACCGGGCTGATCCCCTCGCCCACCGGAGACGGACAGATCCTGTACAAGGTCGCCGAAGTGTTCGAGCCTGCCGGAGCTGACGCCAGCTCCGTGCCGGAAGACGCACAGAAATCCTTCACCTCCGGCATGTCGGACGATCTGCTCGACCAGTTGGTGGCGCAGTTGCAGACGCAATTCGACGTTCGCATCGACCAGGCCGCCGTCGCCCAAGCCTCGACAAGATGAGCGCGCTGAAAACCCATATCGCCAAGGTCGCGACCGGAAGCGCGCTTTCCTTCGAGGAAGCGCGCGAGGCTTTCGACATCATCATGTCGGGCGACGCAACGCCCGGCCAGATCGGTGGCTTCCTGATGGCGCTGCGCGTGCGCGGCGAGACAGTGAGCGAGATTTCCGGCGCCGTCGCCACCATGCGCGCCAAGATGCTGCGCGTCGAGGCGCCCGCCGGCGCCATCGATATCGTCGGCACCGGCGGTGACAATTCCCACAGCGTCAACATCTCGACGGGCTCGGCGTTTGTTATTGCCGGCAGCGGCGTGCCGGTTGCCAAGCACGGCAATCGCGGGCTGTCGTCGCTGACAGGGGCCGCCGACGTGCTGGTCGCGCTCGGGGTCAAGATCGATATCTCGCCCGAATTCATCGGCCGCTGCATCCATGAGGCGGGCGTCGGCTTCATGTTCGCGCCCGCACACCATCCGGCGATGAAGCATGTCGGCCCGACCCGCGTCGAACTCGGCACCCGCACCATCTTCAACCTGCTTGGGCCCCTCTCCAACCCGGCTGGCGTCAAGCGTCAGATGGTCGGTGTGTTCCTGCCGGAATGGATCCTGCCGGTGGCCGAGACGCTGAAAGCGCTGGGTGCCGAGCATGCCTGGGTTGCCCATGGCGATGGCTATGACGAGATCACCACCACCGGCGAGACCCATGTCGCCGAGCTGATCGGCGGTGAGATCCGCAGCTTCACGCTGACCCCCGAAGCTGTCGGGCTGGAGCGCCACACCAAGGATGAATTGCGCGGCGGCGACGCAGCCTACAACGCCGACGCATTGCGCGATATGCTGAGTGGCGCTGCCGGCGCCTATCGCGACACCGTGTTGATGAATGCCGGCGCCGGGCTTGTGGTTGCCGGCAAGGCGACGACACTTGGCGACGGCATCGCGCTCGCCGCGCAAGCCATCGACAGTGGCCGCGCGCTGCAGGTGCTTGACCGGCTGATCGAGATTTCGAACGGGTAGAGCGTGTCTGACATTCTTCGCAAGATCGAGGCCTACAAGCGCGACGAGATCGCGGCGGCAAAGGCACGCGTACCGCTGGCCGAGATCAAGGCGCGGGCTAAACATGCCGAGGCGCCGCGCGGCTTTCTTGCCGCGCTCGAGACCAAGCGCAAATCCGGCGCCTTCGCGCTGATCGCCGAGATCAAGAAGGCAAGCCCCTCCAAGGGCCTGATCCGCGCCGATTTTGACCCGCCGGCATTGGCGCAGGCCTATGCGAAAGGCGGCGCCGCCTGTCTTTCGGTGCTGACCGACGCGCCGTCATTCCAGGGCGCGCCTGAATTTCTCACCAGGGCGCGAGCCGCCGTCGCCCTGCCCGCTTTGCGCAAGGATTTTCTGTTCGACCCATACCAGGTCTACGAAGCCCGCGCCTGGGGCGCGGACGCCATCCTGATCATCATGGCCAGCGTCGACGATGCTTTGGCCCGCGACCTCGAATCGACGGCGTTAGAACTCGGCATGGATGCGCTGATCGAAGTGCACGACGAAGCCGAGACGCAGCGCGCGCTAAAACTGTCGTCGCGGCTGATCGGCATCAACAACCGCAATCTCAGGACATTCGAGACCAGTCTCGAAACCTCCGAGCGGCTGGCGTCGATGGTACCGGCCGACCGCCTGCTGGTCAGCGAAAGCGGCATTTTCTCGCATGACGATTGCCTCAGAATGCAAAAGAGCGGCATCGGCACCTTCCTTGTCGGCGAAAGCCTGATGCGGCAACAGGACGTCACCACGGCGACGCGCCTGCTTCTGACGGGCAAGGCGCCGGCCGAGGCCGTCTGACGATGGCGGCCGCCCTCACCCATCTCGGCGCGCAGGGCGAGGCCAACATGGTCGATGTCGGCGACAAGGCAGAGACGACGCGTACCGCAATCGCCGAGGGTTTTGTCGCGATGCAGCCCGAGACGCTGACCATGATTCTCGAAGGCAACGCCAAGAAGGGCGATGTGCTTGGCACTGCGCGTATCGCCGGCGTCATGGCGGCGAAGAAAGCGCATGAGCTGATCCCGCTCTGCCACCCGCTGCTCCTGACGAAGGTTTCCGTCGACATCGAGCCCGACCATGCTTTGCCGGGCCTGAAGGTCACCGCCCTGGCGCGTGTCACCGGCAAGACGGGCGTCGAGATGGAAGCGTTGACCGCCGCTTCGGTTGCCTGCCTCACCATCTACGACATGGCCAAAGCGGTGGACCGCGCCATGGTCATCTCCGGCATCCGATTGGTCGAAAAGACCGGCGGCAAGTCGGGCGACTACAAAGTGGACGCCTGATGGCGCTGGTTCCGGTCGCCGAGGCGCTCGAACGCTTGCTTGAGGGTGCAGCACCTTTGGCGGGCGAAAGCGTTCCGTTGTTCGAGGCTATTGATCGCGTGCTGGCCGAACCGGTCGCAGCGCTGCGCACACAGCCGCCATTCAACGCTTCCGCCATGGACGGCTACGCGGCGCGTGCCGTCGATGTGGCATCGGTGCCGTCGAGACTTTCCGTGATCGGCATGGCACCTGCCGGGCGCGGCTTTGACGGCACGGTCGGCAAGGCACAGGCTGTGCGTATCTTCACCGGTGCGCCGCTGCCCGAAGGCGCCGACACCATCGTCATCCAGGAGAATGTCCGCGACCTCGGTGGTGGTGACGTCGAAGTCATCGAACGGACGGCGGAGTGGCGCAACATCCGCCGCGTCGGCCTCGACTTCTCGAAAGGCGACGTCCTGCTGGAAAAAGGCCGCGTGCTCGATCCGGCGGCATTGTCGCTGGCGGCGTCGGCCAACCATCCACGGGTCAACGTGGTGAAACGGCCGCTGGTCGCCATCATCGCCACCGGCGACGAATTGTTGCCGCCCGGCAGCGAACTCGGGCAGGACCAGATCATCTCGTCCAATGCCTATGGTGTCGCCGCGGCGGCGCAGTCGGTCGGCGCTCGTGCGCTCGATCTCGGCATTGCCGCCGACCGCAAGGAGGCCATCGCCGCGCTGGTGCGGAAAGCGGTCGCGGCCGGCGCGGACGTCATCGTCACGCTGGGTGGCGCCTCGGTCGGCGACCATGACCTGATCCACGACGTGCTGACCGGCGAAGGCATGACGCTCGGCTTCTGGAAGATCGCCATGCGCCCCGGCAAGCCGCTGATGTTCGGCCGCCTCGGCGACATCAGATGCATCGGCCTGCCCGGCAATCCGGTGGCAAGCCTGGTCTGCTCGCAGTTGTTCCTGAAGCCACTGCTGGCGCGACTTGGCGGCCGCGAACACCGCCAGGACATTCGTCCGGCGCGACTGGGCGCTGCAATGCCGGCCAATGATTTGCGCCAGGACTATGTGCGGGCGGTGGTCCG
This sequence comes from Mesorhizobium sp. P5_C1, assembly GCF_054049815.1. NCBI lineage: Bacteria > Pseudomonadati > Pseudomonadota > Alphaproteobacteria > Hyphomicrobiales > Phyllobacteriaceae > Mesorhizobium > Mesorhizobium sp. P5_C1. Next base: position 11,292 of record NZ_JBFULQ010000112.1, read on the forward strand.
GGACGATGACGGCGGGCCGGTGGCGACGCCGTTCGGCATACAGGATTCTTCGATGCTAAGAATGCTGGCTGATGCCAACGGGCTGATCGTGCGGGCACCGTTTGCCCCCGCAGCGGACGCTGGCGAAGCCTGCAGCGTGCTGATGTTACGCTGAAGATTCGCCAAGCAAGCCATTGACGACAAGCCGAAAATGGACTCGGCGCTATTCCGAGATCAAGGTCCGGGTCAGTGGATGGGCCGGATCGGCAAGGCCGTCGACGATGCTGTAATGGTGCCGGTCGGGCTCGACCACGGAAGAGGTCGTGGCATCGAGGCCGGTCCAGATATTGGCAAGCAAGGCGTTCTGGCGAAGGAACTCCGCGCGTTCACCACCACCGGCCCAACAGGTGATGCGGGCACCATCCATGGGACGCAACAGCGCCGGGCTTTCGGCCAGCGCCTCCTGCTCGTCGATTGCGAGTGTCGCGTTCATCTCGGTGCGCATGATCGGGCGCAGGTCGTGGAGGCCTGAAATCGAAACGACGTGGCGTATGCGCCGCGCCACATCGGCCGCCAGCGGCGTTGTCGCCGTCACCATGCGGCTGGCGAGATGTCCGCCGGCCGAATGGCCGGTCAACATCAGCGGCCCGTCGACCAGTCCTGCCGCCTTGCCGATCGCCTCGCCGATCTCCTGGACGATGCCGGCGATGCGGATTTCGGGGCAGAGCGTGTAGGAGGGCATCGCCACGGCAAAGCCGCTGCTGACGGCACCGTTGGCGAGATGCGACCAGAAACTCTTGTCGAACGCCATCCAGTAACCGCCATGGATGAACACCACCAATCCCTTGGGCGTGGCACTGGGTAGGAAAAGATCAAGGCGATTGCGCCGTCCGCCGCCATAGGTGATGTCGAGCCGTGCCCGGCCCTCTGACGAAAGCGCGTCACGAAACGCTTCCGCCGGCTCCACCCACGCGGTCGGCCAGCGGTCGCTGCCGGCGATGTTCGCGCTGTTGGCATAGGCATTGTCCCAATCGGCAATGCGATGTCTAGGCATCGGCATCCTCCCCCAAAACGGCATCGTTTCTGCGCTAGCAATGGCCACCGCCACGCCATGCGTCAATGCTCCATGGCAAAAACATTTTAGGCTTGAAACAAATTTCGACTGGTGCGATCCTGCCGTCACGAACAGCCGACTATGGGAGGTCCGCTGTGCTGCCAAAACCTGCAATGTCCACCCTTTCGGATGGCGTCGAGCAAGGTGCGACTGGCAGCACGAAAACCTCTTCAAAAGCAGGACCTTGAGATCCACCCCAACAAGCCAGGCGCCTCGCGCACTGGCCAGGCAGCAGACAGGATAGCGGCGACATGCTTGGGCCTTCAGCGCATATCGACACGTTCACGCGCGATCACCTGCCGCCGCCGGAGCAATGTCCGGACTTCCTGCTAGACGGTTTCGACTATCCCGAACATCTCAACGCCGGCGTCGAACTCACCGACAGGCTGGTCGAGAAGGGCCTGGGTGACCACACCGCGCTGATCGGCAATGGCCGCCGCCGCACCTACAAGGAACTGTCCGACTGGACGAACAGGCTGGCCCACGCGCTGGTCGAGAATTATGGTGTCAAGCCGGGCAACCGGGTGCTGATCCGCTCGGCCAACAACCCCGCCATGGTCGCCTGCTGGCTGGCCGCCACCAAGGTCGGCGCCGTGGTCGTCAACACCATGCCGATGCTGCGCGCCGGCGAGCTCGCCAAGATCGTCGACAAGGCGGAAATCACGATCGCGCTTTGCGACACCAGGCTGATGGACGAGATGACCGCTTGCGCCAAGGACAGCGCGTTCCTCAAGCAGGTCATCGGATTCGACGGCACCGCCAACCATGATGCCGAACTTGATCGGGCGGCTCTCGACAAGTCGGTCGTTTTCAGCGCCGTCAACACTGGCCGCGACGACGTCGCGCTGCTCGGCTTCACCTCGGGCACGACAGGCGTGCCGAAGGCAACGATGCATTTCCACCGCGACCTTCTGATCATCGCCGACGCCTATGCCCGCGAAATCCTACAGGTGACGCCGGATGACATCTTTGTCGGGTCGCCGCCGTTGGCTTTCACCTTTGGCCTCGGCGGCCTCGCCATTTTTCCCCTGCGCTTCGGTGCGGCGGCGACGCTGCTCGAACAGGCGACGCCGCCCAACATGATCCACATCATCGAGACCTACAAAGCAACTATCTCCTTCACAGCGCCGACCGCCTATCGCGCCATGCTGAAGGCCATGGATGAAGGTGCCGACCTGTCATCGCTGCGCGTCGCCGTTTCGGCTGGCGAGACCTTGCCCGCTCCGGTCTTCCAGGAGTGGACGCAAAAGACCGGCAAGCCGATCCTCGACGGCATCGGCGCCACCGAAATGCTGCACATCTTCATCTCCAACCGCTTCGATGACATGAAGCCGGCGTCTACCGGCAAGCCGGTGGGCGGCTACGAGGCACGCATTGTCGATGACGAGATGCGTGAGGTGCCGCGAGGCTCGACTGGCAGGCTTGCGGTGCGCGGGCCGACCGGCTGTCGCTACATGGCTGACGACAGGCAGAAGGAATATGTTCGCGACGGCTGGAATCTCACCGGCGACACCTTCACCCAGGACGAGGACGGCTTCTTCCATTTCGCCGCCCGCTCCGACGACATGATCGTCAGCGCCGGCTATAACATCGCCGGCCCCGAGGTCGAGGCAGCGCTGCTGGCGCACCCGGACGTCGCCGAATGCGCTGTGATCGGCGCTGAGGATGCCGAACGCGGCCAGATCGTCGAGGCGCATGTTGTGTTGGTGCAAGGTGTGGCACCTGACGCGATGACCATCAAGCGTCTGCAGGACCATGTCAAAGCGACGATCGCGCCCTACAAATATCCGCGATCTGTGAAGTTCATTGCTGCGTTGCCCAAGACACAGACCGGCAAAATCCAGCGC
>NZ_JBFULQ010000113.1:0-14196 GCF_054049815.1 Mesorhizobium sp. P5_C1
AGCTCCTGGCCAGCCGGCTCGACCCCTTGTACCTCTCGGTCAGCTCGACCAGCGCCCGCACCGTGCCGCGTGTCCTTGTCGGCGCCGCCGGCAAGGACACTTCGGTTCTTGGTGCCGCCGCGCTGCCGATCTTTTCCGAGACCAACCCGCAGTTCGACGTCCTGCAAAAGCCGCACGCCGGCTAGGCGAACTGGAGGTTGCTAGGTCGCCCCGTAGAGCACCGGCATCAGCCCGGCGAGCGCCTTGAACCGTTCCCAGGACTTTCTCTCCGGCTGCGTCCAGCCTGTTTCCGCCAGCGCCGAGATGCGGGGAAACACCAGCCGGTCGAAGACGGCGCGGTCGGTCATCGGCTCCGACCAGATGCAGGCCTGCACGCCGAGCAGTTTCGTCTTCTGCGCGTCCGTCCAGCCCTCGACAGGATCGAAGCCATACAGCTTTTCCGGATCGGACCAGCCGGCCCAGGCCGCACCCGGTTCCGACCAGGCCGGACTGTTGGCCATGTCGAGGTAATAGACCTGGCCGGGGCACACCACCATCGCATAGCCCTCGCCCGCAAGTGCGGACGACGCTTCGACCGTTCGCCAGCCGCAGAGGTAGCTTTTCTGCTTGTCGATGACATTGCCGTGCGCCGCCTCTTGCCAGCCGCCGGTGACGCAGCCGCGAGACGCAAGGAACGATTGTATGCGCTTGAGAAACTCGGCCTGCAGCACCGCCGCGCCCGAGCCGTCGATCTCATCGGCGCCGTGCGTGTTGGTGACCACGTTGAGACGCTTGGCATGAGCGACCGCCAGCCCCTCGCCGCCAACCTCGGTGAGCCGCGCCAGCGCTTGCGGCGAACCGGACCAGGCGCCCAGCGGCACCTCGTCGGCGCCGACATGGATGGTCTTGAACGGAAACAGCTCGATCAAATCGTCGAGGATTTTCTCCAGCACAATGTAGGTCTCCGGCCGTGCCGGATTGATGCAATTGTTGGGAAACCCCTGCACCGAGAAATACTCGCCGCTCTCGCCGGGATCGCGCAGCTCCGGTATCGCCTGCAGCATCGCATAGCAATGCCCCGGTACGTCGATCTCCGGCACGACCGCGATGCCGAGTTGGCCGGCAAGGTCGACGACCTCGCGCACGGCAGCCTTGGTGTAGTAGCCCCCGCTCGGCTCGGAGCCCGAGCCCAGCAAGGGTGGCACCGGCAACCCATGGCCGCGCCACGCGCCGACTTTCGTCAGCTCGGGATAGGCCGATATTTCGACCCGCCACGCCTCGTCGTCGGACAGATGCCAGTGGAACCGGTTGAGCTTGTTCCAGGCAAGGATGCGCAGGAAGGTCTTGATCTCGGCCGTTGCGTAGAACTGCCGGGCGACGTCGAGATGCGTGCCGCGCCAGCCCAGCGCCGGCTCATCGCGGATTTCGCCTTCGGCCGGGAAGAGAAACGTCTCGGGGTGCGATCGCGCCCCGCGCAGGATCTGGCCGAGCGTGACCAGCCCGTAGAACAATCCGGTTCTCGTTCCCGCCGAAACCGCGACCCCATCAGCTGAAAAGCGGATCGCATAGGCTTCCGGGCCAAATCCGTCCGTGATGCCGAGATCGACCGGCAAGCCGCCTTCGGCCTCGTTGCGCACAATGCCTTCGACGGCAAACAGGCTGTCGACAAGGTCACCGAACGCGCCGGCGGCATCGGCGGCTGCCGTTCCCTTCGGCCGAAGTGCCAGACCTTGCGGAACAGCGCGTCGGCCGGAGACGGAAACGGTGCGCGGCCACGGTATGATCGAAACCGGCACAGGCGCCTGCGCGGGCACCGGATAGATTTCGGCGCCGCGCTTCAACACCGCATTGTCGCCGATCGCCTTGGTCGGACCTAACGCAACTGGGGCAACGGTGCCATCGGCAAGCACGAGGTAGGCAGCGGTGGCGCCGTCGGTCCAGTGCCGCAGCGGATAGCTCAGCCCGTGCGCGGTGACGGTCCATGTCTCACGCGGCTGCAGCACGAAACCGTCTGGCGGCGCGAATTCGGAATGGTTGGACAGCCGTTCCGAAAGCCTGCCGCCTTCAACGGTGACGGCCGGATCGATGCGGGCCGGGCCGCTGACGCACAGCCGAAAACCTTCGATGGCCTTCGACGACAAATTGGTGAGCGTCAGCGAATAGGCGAGCTTGTCGGTGGCGGTGGCCGGTGCCCAGGTCGTTTCCAGACGGAATGCGGATTTGGATTGAAGCGTCATGACAAGCTTTCGAACAAGAGATCAGGGATGGGTGTTGAGCAAGCCGGCATAGACCCCGGGTTCGGAGTCCGGGATCTGCGTCGCGCCGACGGTGCGCTCGTAGAATTCGGACGGACCGACATCGCCGATGATGGCGTAGCCATAGCCCATGACCCGCATGTCGAGCAGCGTTGCCAGCAGCAGCGCGTGGCCGATGCCGGCGCCGCGCGCGGCCTCGCCGACGCCGGTCGGGCCGAAGAAGCCACGCGCGATCGAATCATAGACGGCAAAGCCGACCAGCTCGCCGTCGCGTGTCGCCAGGAAGCACGAGGCCGGCTGGCGCGAAAATGCCACCGTCGTCTCGCTCGACCAGCCGGCGTTGAAGGTTTGCCGCACCCAGCCAGTCACCAGTTCGAGTTCCGGCGCCAACGCCCGGCGAATGGTGACGGCGACACGGCGGACACGCGCATCAAGTTCGGGATCGGGCGAAAGCAGCGAAAGATTGACCAGATAATCCATGGAGACCCTATGGCGTTGATTTTCAGGACACCGCGCCCAGCGCGCGCACGAAATGGTTGGGACCGACCTTGTTGACCACAGTCGAGGATGGCCGGCTCAGGCGTCGCACCTCCTCGGCGTGACCGAGAAAGCGGGCGCTGTCACCAGCCACGAACGGCCGATCGGGGTCCGGCACCGCCGAAAGCAGCAATTGCGTGTAGGGATGGCGGGCATCACCGATCACCGAGAGTGTATCACCCCACTCGACCATCTGGCCGGCGAACATCACGATCACCTCTTCGGCGACATGGGCGGCGGTGGCGATGTCATGCGTGATGTAGAGTAGCGCCAGTTGCCGCTCCTGCTTTATGCGCGCCAGGAGTTCGAGGATGCCGAGGCGGATCGAGACATCGAGCATCGAGGTCGGCTCGTCGGCGACCAGCACGTCGGGCTGCACGGCGAGCGCTCGCGCGATGTTGACGCGCTGGCGCTGGCCTCCCGACAGTTCATGCGGAAACTTGTGCGCGGTCAGCGCCGGCTCGAGGCCGACCCAGTTGAGGAGATCGGCGACACCCTTCACCTGCTCCGCCTTGCTCCTGGCATGGCCATGCAGCGCCAGCGGTCGCGCCAGATGATGCTGTACCGAAAACACCGGGTTGAGCGAGGCGAACGGATCCTGGAACACCATCTGCACGGCGCGGCGGTAGGCCTTTTCCTCGGCGGCCGTGCCGGTCCGCGTGATGTTGCGGCCGCGATAGAGCATCTCGCCGCCGGTCGGCTTATCCATGCGTGCGATGATGCGGGCGCAGGTGGTCTTGCCGCAGCCGGATTCTCCAACCAGCGCCAGCGCATGGCCGCCCTTCAGCGACAGCGAGACACCGCGCAACGCCTGCACCAGGCCGAAGCTGCGCTCGATGCCGTCCAGCCTGACGATCGGCTCGGCCGCGATGGCTGCTGGGGGAACAGTCATCACGGCATTCATGTGATCGCGTCCTTCACCGAGGGATGGCCGGGCAGTTGCGGGATCGCGCCCCAAAGCTTTCGCGTGTAGTCGTGCGCCGGCGCGCGGCTGACCTGCCTGACATCGCCGACCTCGACCAGTTCGCCCTTCAGCATCACTCCGATGCGGTGACAGAGCTGCGCCATCAAATGCAGGTCATGGGTGATGAACAGCACCGAGAAACCATAGCCGCGCTGCAGGTCGATGACCTGTTCGAGGATTTCGCGCTGCACGACCACGTCGAGCGCGGTCGTCGGCTCGTCCATGATGATCAGCTCCGGCTTGAGCGCCAGACAGATGGCGATGACGATGCGCTGGCGCATGCCGCCTGAGAACTGGTGCGGATAGTCGGTCAGCCGGCTGACCGGAATGCCCACCAGCTTGAACATCTCTTCGGCGCGCGCCCGCGATTTTTCGCGCGACGAGCCGGTATGCCGGCGCAGCACGTCGTGGAACTGCGCCTCGACCCGCATCAGTGGATTGAGCGAATTCATCGCGCTCTGGAACACCATGCCGATCCGTCGCCAGCGCACCTCCTGCAGGCGGCTTTCCGGCAGTTTCAAAAGATCCTGGCCGTCGAGCAGGATCTCGCCGCCCGCCACCCAGGCCGGCGCCTTGGCCAGCCGTGTGATGGCGTAGGCGATCGTGCTCTTGCCGCAGCCGGATTCGCCGGCGAGCCCGAACAATTCGCCGCGGCCAATGTCGAAGGACACGTTCTTGACGGCGCGGAAGGCGCCCTTATCCAAAAGATAGTCGACGCTGAGGTCGCGGATTTGCAGCAGCGCCTCGTTCACCGTGCCGCCCCCAGTTCGCGCTTGCGCAGACGGCTGAGGCGCAGCCAGCGGCTGAGCGCCGGACCGGAGCGCAGCTGTGGATTGGCAATCTCGTCGAAGGTGAAGTTCAACAGCGCGAGGCCGAGGCCGACGAGCGCGATGCCGGCGGCCGGCGCGCTGATGTCCCACCAGGCACCGACGATGATGGCGGAGGAATTCTGCGCATTGTAGAGCATCGTGCCCCAGGTGACGTTGAGCGGATCGCCGAAGCCGAGATATTCGAGCGTCGTCTGCGCGACGATGGCATAGATGATCGAGCCAACGATGTTGATGCCGATCAGCGGCACCAGATTGGGCAGGATCTCGACGAAGATGATGCGCCAGGACGGCTCGCCGACCATGCGCGCCGCGGTGACGAACTCGCGGTTGCGAAGCGCCATCGTCTGCGACCGCGTCATGCGCGCGCCCCACGGCCACGAGGTCAGAGCGATGATCATCATGATGGCGACCGGACCGACCGTGCCGGCGAAGGAAGCAAGCAGGATCAAGAGCGGGATATTGGGGATGACCAGCACCGCATTGGTGATCAGGTCCAGCGTCGCATCGGTGCGGCCGCCGAAATAACCGGCGACCAGCCCGATGATGGTGCCAAGTGCGGTGATGAACAGCCCGGTGGCAAAACCGACCGCCAGCGACGGGCGCGCGCCCCAGACGAATTGCGCATAGACGTCGCGGCCCATCTTGGTGGTGCCGAAATAATGCTCGACGGTCGGCGGCTGGTGCGAGCGGCCGACACGCTCGCCCGGATCGGTCGGCGCCAGGATGGGTGCGAAGAGCGCCATCAGGCAGAGCGCGGCGACGATGATCAGGCCGGCGACGGCCTTCTTCTGCCGCCACAGAAGTTGCCAACCGAAATTCATGCCCGTTCCTCCCGGATGCGCGGATCGACGACACCGTAGAGGATGTCGACCAGCAGATTGGCGCCGAGTGTCGCCATCGTCATCAGCAGCAGCTGGCCCTGGATGACCGGATAGTCGCGCGCCACGCTTGCAGTGAACAGCGTCAGCCCCAGGCCAGGATAGTTGAAGACGATCTCGGTGACGATCGAGCCGCCGAACACCGCGCCCAGCATCAGCGCCAGATTGGTCAGCACCGGCAGCATGGCGTTTCGCGCCGCATAGGAGAACATCACCGCGGTCTCGCCGAGCCCCTTGGCGCGGCCCATGGTGACATAGTCCTCGCCGAGCACCGATATCATCGAGGAGCGCATCGTCGTCTGGAATTCACCGATCAGATAGGGCGACAGCGTCAGCACCGGCATCACCGCGTGCCAGAAGACGCTGCCGAAAAAAGTGAAGTTCAGGCCCGGATCGAGGTCGGGATTGTAGGCATAGCCGACCGGGAACCAGCGCAGCGTCACGCCAAAGGTGAACAGGGTCGCCAGTCCGATGATGACCGGCGGGATTGCGATCAGCACGACAGAAAACGGCGAGACGAACGCATCGAAGCGTCCGCCTCGCCGCCAGGCTGCCACTGCGCCGAGGGAGACTCCGACGCAGAGGGAAAAGATGATCGCCGTGGTGACCAGGAACGCGGTCCAGCCGGCCGAACGGGCGAGGACCTGGGTGACGGTCTGCGGGTAGTATTTGACCGACACGCCGAGATCGAGCCGGGCGAGGCCGGTGATGTAGTCGACGAATTGTCCCAGGATCGGCTGTTCGACGGCACCGAAGCGGGCCTTGATCGCCTCGATCGCCGCCGGTGTCGCGCGCGGCCCAAGCTGTGCGATCATGCCGTCGACCGGGCTTCCCGGCATCAGCCGGGGAACGGTGAAATTCATCACGATGGCAAACAGGAAGGCGACGAAATAGACCCCAAGCCGTCGAAGAGGAATCCGCATCGGCTGTTCCTTGTGCTCGATTGCCTTCTCCGTTTGGCGGAGAAGCTGTCGCTGGAAGCGACGGACGAAGAAGCGGCTGCAGGCATCTTACCATGTCCGGCATCCGGCCTCGCGTCGACCGCCGCCGAAGCCAGGATTTTGCGACACGGACCCCCTCTCCCCTCATGAGGGGAGAAGGGCATTACTTCAGACTTATTGTACCGGCTTCAGGCGCAGCAGATGCATCAACCGCATGCGGTTGTTGTCGTGGTTCTCCGGGTTCATCACCGGTTCGTCCTTGGTCACCCAGCCGGTGAAGCGCTTGGTCGAATACTGATACCAGGTCGGTCCGTTGAACACCGGCACCACCGGGAAATTGTCGGCGATGATCACCTGCACCTGGTCGAACAGCTTCTTGCGGTCTTCGTCGGTGGTCGCTTTGCGGTAGGCGTCGAATACCTTGTCCAGTTCCGGATCGGAGTAGCGCGACGGCGCACTGGTGATGCGCCCGGCAAAGGCCGTCGACAGCGACTGGTAGTAGCCGCGGAACGGCGTCGGTCCGTCGGCGCGGGAGTTCATGACCGCATCGAACGAGCCGTCGAGAATCTGCTTTTGCCACTGTTCGTATTCCGGTGTCGCCACCGAGGCGTTGATGCCCGCCTTGCGCAGGCCTTCTGTGGCGATCTGCACAGCGTCGATCCAGTCGGTCCAGCCATTGGGAACGATGATCGCGAAGGCGATCGGCTGGCCCTTCGGCGTGGTGCGCATGCCGTCGGCGCCCTTCTTGTAGCCGGCGTCGTCAAGCACTTTGTTGGCCTTGTCGACGTCGTAGGTCATCCACACATCCTTGTCGCCTTCGGCCGCCTTGTTGCGCCAGGCGTCGAAGCGCGGCGGCAGGCCGCTGGCGTGCAGGTTGACCACCGGATAGCCAAAGCCGGCAATGTCCACCATCGCCGTGCGGTCCATGACCAGGCTGAAAGCGTGACGGAAATTGATGTCGTTGAAGGCCTCGGCCAGCGCCGGATTGGCGGTCTTGAAGTTCACCTGGAAGGCGATGGTTTCCGCCGGCGGCTGCCAGTAGCCATTGTGGTCCTTGTCGAGCGCGACATAGGTCTTGTCGATCTCGGGCAGGAACGAGCCGATCCAGTCCATCGAGCCTTCCGGCAGCAGTGCCAGCATCTGGTCGTTGCCGGAGATCTGCGGCAGCTTCAGGCAGTCGACATGCAGCGAGGCGGCGTCCCAGTAATTCGGGTTGCGGCATTGCTCATAGACCTGCGGCGTGAAACGGCGGATCTCGGTCATCGGGCCGGAGCCGATCGGCTTCTCGTTCTTGAAGGCAAGCGGATCGGCGACATCCTTCCAGATGTGTTCGGGCACGACAGGGAAATCGGCCATCGATTCCGGGAAATGCGTGTCGACGTCCTTCAGAGTGATCTTCACTTCGGTCGGCGAAGGCGCTTCGACCGAGGCAACGCTGCCGCCGACGCCGACAATGTCGACCGCCGGGTTCTTCAGCATGAGTTCGAGCGTGAATTTCATGTCGGCCGAGGTCAGCGGTTGACCGTCGGACCATTTGACGCCGTCGCGCAGCGTGTAGGTGATCGATTTCAGATCGTCGGAGAATTTGTAGCCCGTCGCCAGCCGGAAGATCGGCTTGCCGCTGTCATAGTCGTTGTAGATGACGAGCGGCTCGTAGACGAAATCCATCGTGCTCTGGCGGCGCCCGCCAAGGTCGAAGGGGTTGAAGTTCTGCACCCAGCTCGTCTGTTCCTCGATGTGCATGGCGAGCACCGATTCGGCGGACGCCGGTCGCGCGCCGAAGGAGAAAGTCGTGGCGATGGTCGCGGCGACGAAAGCCGTGCCGATCAACAGCCGCCGGCGGGAAACAGCCGTCGACGGGTCTTGCAGGGAACGCATATGCGGGTCTGGCAGCCTGGCAGTCATACTTCATCTCCCATTGTTGATCGGCATTTCCGCCTCTTCGGGCGAGTAACGTAAATCAATTTGATTTAATCCTAGGAGGTAAAGGGGGCCAGCGTCAACGGCTCTGTTCGACCGTCCCCATGAAGCACGCTCCCGCCCTATCGAAACGTGCGCAACGATGGAAGGTTTTGTCGGCGGAAAGACCGGGATCGCGATGCGGAGGGATCGCGTCGCGCCCGATCCCAGGTGCTCAACGCACCGGTGTCACAGGGCGATCATTGTGACGGGATGGCTTCCCTCTCCGCCGCCGGCGGAGAAGCATCAAAGCTCAGACATCGCTATTTTCGAAGGCGCCTATGCCTTGTGCGATGAGGTTGGTCGCCATCACCAGCGAGACGATTGCCGAGGAATTGAAGACGACGACCCACCATTTGCCGCCGGTCAGGAAGCCGTAGCCGTCCGCGACGGCCAGTCCCCAGTCGGCGGAAGGCGGCTGGATGCCGAGGCCGAGAAAGCTCAGCGTGGCGATCGAGAAGAACGCGTACCCGAGCCGGGTGACGAGCTCGATGAGGATCGTTTCCCGAATATTGGGCAGTATCTCCAGGAACATGATGGCGAGAGCACCCTCCCCGCCAAGCCGGGCGGCGCTGACATAATCGCGCTGCTTCTGCTCGCGCACGGCGGCGCGAACGGTCCGCGCCACCAGCGGCGCGTAGGCAATGGCGATCACCAGAACAACGGTCAGGTTCGATGGGCCGATCGCGACAAGCGTCATGGTCACGAGAACGATGAACGGAAACGCCATCAGCGTGTCGAGCAGCCGCGCCCCGATGGCATCGACCAAGCCATCGAAATAGCCGAGCACCAGCCCGATGATGCTGCCGGCGGTGACACCGGCAAGCGTGGCGAGCGGCGCAACCAGCAGGATATCGCGCGATCCGACGACGATGCGGGACAGCACGTCGCGGCCGAGTTGGTCGGTGCCGAACCAATGCACGGCATCGGGCGGCGTCAGCATCGCCAGAAAATCCTCGGCATAGGGATCGTAGGGAACGAAGAGATTGCCGAACAGCGCGCACGCGATCCAGAACAGCAGCACCAGCGAACCGGCCACGACCGACGGAGGCAGTCCGGCAAAAGCGCTGCCGATCCTGCGCGTCGCCGCCAAGCCGACCGCCGCGCGCCGCGGCGCGGGAAACTCCGCCAGGTCCGTCATGACAAAGCCCTTCGGCGTTGTCGCGGATCGAGCAAGGCCAGCACGAGGTCGCCTGCCGCCGCCGACAGCACGAATATTGCCGCCATCACCAGCACGCCGGCTTCAAGCATCGGGAAATCGCGTGCCTTGGCCGCGTTCAGAACCAGATTGCCAAGGCCCTGGATACCGAACAGCGCTTCGATCACCACCAGCCCGCCAAGCATGTAGCCGGTCTGGGTCGCAAGCACCGCGATGGTCGGCGTCAGCGCATTGCGCAGCACATGTCGAAAAATGATCTCGCGCCGCTCGAGCCCCTTTAGCACGGCGGTGCGTGTATAGTCGGCGGCCATCGCCTCGATCACGCCGGCCCGCGTCATGCGGGCGATATAGCCGGCAAGGTTCAGCACCAGCGGCAGCGCCGGCAGGATCAAATAGTAGCCATTCGTCCAGAAGCCCGCGCCATCGGGCGCGACGCCCGAGATCGGGAACCAGTTCAGCCACAGGCCGAAAACGATAAGCAGCATCAGACCGGACACAAAGTCCGGGACAATGCCGAAGGAAACGCCCGCCATCACGATCAGCCGGTCGATGAAGCGGCCCGCATTGAGACCGGCGATGACGCCGGCGCCGACCCCTAGCGGAACAAGCAAAACCAGGATGATGCCGGCAAGCGCCGCGGAGCGCTTGAGGCTTTCCAGCACGAACGGCGCCACCGGTCCGCCCATCGACAGGGAGGTGCCGAAATCGCCGGTGAGTGCGTTGCCGAACCAGCGCCAGTACTGGACGAGAACCGGCTGGTCGACGCCGAGCCGCTTGTTCAGTTCCGCCACCGCTTGCGCATCGGCAAACGGCCCGAGCATGACGCGGCCGACATCGCCGGGCAGAACCTGCCCGGCAAAGAAGACCAGTATGCTGACGAGCCACAGCGTGAGCAGAAGTGTGCCCGCGCGCGCCGATACGGTGCGGCCACTCAGCATCGCGTCTTGCCGCCTTGCCTTGAACCAGTCCCATCCCGATGGAATCGGAATGGGACGTCTCCTCGCTTGAGCATCATGCCTGGACGAAGGTAACGCGGTCGAGCAACAGGTGCGAAATCGCCGTGAAGCGCACGCCCTCGACCTTGGTGCTGGTGATCCGGCTGTACTGCGAGAAGTAGCTGATGATCGCCGGCGTTTCGTCAAGCAGGAGGGTCTGGATCTTGCCGGCGGCAAGGCGCTGGGCGTTGAGGTCGCGTGCCTTGGAGTAGTCGAGCAGCAGAGCATCGTAGGCCGGATTTTTGAAATGCGCCGCGTTCCAGGCCCCCGAACTCTTCAGGGTCGCGTTGAGGAAGATGTCGGGCGTGCCGCGATGGCCGTAGTCGGTGATGCCGAGAACCGAATCCAGCCAGGGCGAACTGCCGAAGGTCGCCGAGCCGTAATAGGCGTCCTGTGGCAGGACATTGAGCTTGACGTCGATGCCGGCCTTCTTGGCGAAGTTCTGGATGATCACCGCATAGTCGGGAATGTCATAGGCGCGCTCGGTGGTCAGCGTCACTTCGAAGCCATTCGGCACGCCCGCCTCGCCCAGCAACCGCTTGGCCTCGGCGATATCCTGCTTGCGCTGCGGCACCGACGGGTCGGCGGAGGGGAAGACCGGCGCGAACGGGGTGTCGTTGCCGACGATGGCGCGGCCTTTCAGCAGCCTCTTTACGATCGCCTCGCGGTCGAGCGTAAGCGCCAGCGCGCGACGGATGCGCTTGTCGGTGAACGGCGCCTGGTCGGTCCGCAGGTGCACCTGGTCATGCGAGCTTGCCTGCACGCTCAGCAGCTTGAAGTTGGGATTGCCCTCGATCGCCAGTTCCAGCCGCGTCGTGCTCGGGATGACGTCGAGCTGGCCGGCCTGCAGCGCCAGCACCTGGGCCTGCTCGTCGTCGAAGAACTTGATCTCGACACGGTCAGGCAGCGCCTTGTCGCCCCAGTAGTCTGGATTGCGCACGAAGCTCGCGCCCTGCTTAGGACGGAAGGATTCGAGCTTGAACGGGCCGGTGCCGTTGAAGGTCTTCTCGAAATCGCCGGCGTAGTCGGCCGGCAGGATGACGGCATTGTAGACGTCGGAGGAGACATAGAAGGGGAAGTTGCTGTTGGGACCGTCGAGGTCGAATGCGACGGTTTCGTCGTCCACCAGCTTGGCGCCGCCCTTGGACAGGATGCCCTTGTAGGCCGACAGCGCCGACGAGCCGCTGGCCGGATCGACAAGCCGCTCGAAGCTAGCCACCACGTCCTTGGCGGTGACCGTGCGGCCGTCGTGGAATTTCACCCCCGGACGCAGTTTGAAGGTCCAGCGGCTGGCGGTCTCGTCGGCCTCCCAGGACAAAGCGAGCTTCGGCTGCAGCCCGTCCTTGGGATCGTCGAGGATCAAATATTCACCGACCTGGCTGATCACTCCGATGCTGGCCGGATCGGTGACCGACACGGGATCGATCGCCTTGGTCGGCTGGCCGAGCCCGACGCGGACAATGCCGCCGGCAGCGGCTGATGCGCGCGCGCCTCCAAGTCCCTGCGACGCGGCAAAGCCTGTGAGGCCGAGCAGCGCTGCGTATTTCAGCAGATCGCGGCGCTTGAGGAAGCCGCCCTGATATTCRTCGACGGCGACATTCCAGATGTCCCCCGACAGATTGCGAAGTGCGTCGATATCTCTGTGTTTGGTCATGTTCTAAACCCCTGTCTGAAATGAAGATTGAAAAGCTGCTCTATGCGACGGGTTCGCCGTCGAGATGGATGCGATCCACGGCCTGCGGGTAGAAGGCGACGAGGCCCTTGATCTTGGGCATCTCGGCGATCGGGTCGCGGTAGCTCCAGGCGATGTCCGGGCGCACCGAACCGTCGCTGACGAGCCCGGACCAATAGGAAGCGATGCCCTTGTAAGGACATCGCGTCGTTGTGGCGGACGCCGTCAGCCGCTCCAGATTGATGTCATCCGGATGCAGGTAGAAGCGCGTCGGCAGATGCGTCTCGAACAGCAGCACCGGGCGGTGGCTGTCGGCGATCGGAGCGCCGTCGAACCAGACCTGCACATGGCTCGCGCTTTGCAAAACATCGATGCGGGCATAGGGATCGCGGGCATGGACGAAGACCTCTTCGTCCTCCTCGAACCACTGGTCGACGAGCTTCCAGCTGAAGGCGATGCGACCGGCGAGCGGCGACAGGTTTTCACCCGGCGGCGACACGAACGACCAGGCCGCGTTGGCGCTGCGCCTGTCGCCGGTGTCGATATCCCAGTAGGCCGTCTCGCCACCGACCGCGTGCGGCTCGCGATGCAGTGAGGGCTTCAGCACCGACGCATCGACCGACGCCACCGGGAAGAAATAGATCGGCAGGAAGTGGTTGGAGCGCAGCACCAGCACGTTGCGGCTGTCGGCGATGGTGCGGCCGCCGAATTTGACGCGCACGCGCTTGGGGCTGTGCAGGACATTGACGAGATGCGGCGCGGTCGCTTCGCGCGGCTGCAGTCTGGGTGCGGCGGTCATCTGCGGTCTCCGGGGTCAGGACACGGCGCGCGCATTATCGCGCTGCTCGGCGAAGCGGTTGGCGGGCCGCGCCAGGCCGAAACGGTCGCGCAGCGTTCCCGGCGCGTACTCGGTCGGGAACACGCCGCGGCGCTGCAGCTCCGGCACCACCTGCTCGGCGAAATTCACCCAGTCCTCGGGCAGCAGCGGGAACATCAGGTTGAAGCCGTCGGCGGCACCCGAGACGTACCAATCCTGCAGCTGGTCGGCGATCTGCGCCGGCGTGCCGGCTACGGTCGGCACCGAGCCGCTGTTGGCAAGCTTGCGGGCAATCTCGCGCAGGCTGAGATTCTGCTTCGACCACTGCCGGACCCGGTAGAGCGACGTGCGTCCGCCATTGAAGGTGCTCTCGTCCGGCAGCGGCGGCAGCGGCCCGTCCGGCGGATAGACGGAGAGATCGATGCCGCTCCAGCTCGACAGAAGGTCAATGCCGACCTGGTCGGGAAGCAAGGTCTGCAGATACTCCTGCTTTTCCCGGCCTTCCGCCTCGGAGGCGGCAACGATCGGCAGGATGCCCGGCAGGATCTTGAAGCTCTCCGGCCGCCTGCCGTGACGGGCAAGACGCTCGTTGATGTCCTGGCGATACTTGATGCCGTCTTCCCTGGTGCTGAAGATGGCAAAATGCACATCGGCCTGGGCGGTGGCAAAGTTCTTGCCGTCCTCGGACGAGCCGGCCTGGACGATCAGCGGATGGCCCTGCGGCGGCCGCGAGACGTTGAGCGGTCCGCGCACCTTGAAGTGCTTTCCCTTGTGGTCGATCGGGTGGACCTTGTCGGGATCGGCGAAATAGCCCGACGCCTTGTCGATCAGTAATGCTTCGTCTTCCCAGCTGTCCCACAGCGCCTTGACGATATCGAGGAATTCGGCTGCGCGCTCATAGCGGAATGCATGTTCGATATTGCCGTCGCGGCCGAAATTGCGCGCCTCCTCGTCCATGGCCGAGGTGACCACATTCCACGACGCCCTGCCCTTGCTGATATGGTCGAGCGAGGCGAACATGCGCGCCACATTGTAGGGCTCGCTGTAGGAACTCGACGCCGTGGTGATCAGGCCGATATGCCTGGTCACACCGGCCAGCGCCGACAGCAGCGTCAAAGGCTCGAGTCGGGCATTGGCGTAGTGGGCGATGCCGCTCTTGACCGAATCCCAGATCGACACGTGGTCGGCGACGAAGATGGTGTCGATCTTT
>NZ_JBFULQ010000114.1:0-13960 GCF_054049815.1 Mesorhizobium sp. P5_C1
CCCCATCCGGAGCCGCGCTTGTACCAGATGCCGTTGGTCTGCTGGGCGTATTTGTTGGCCGTGTTCAGCGTCGACCAGTCGAAGTTCTCGTTCGATACCGGCGACAGGCCTTCGGTGTCCATCCACGATGCGTTGCCGTTCCCCGCACCGACATTGACCGAGGCAGCAAAGGGCACGAGGCCGAATTGCACCGGCCTGTCCACCTGCTTGATCATTGCCGCTTGCAGGGCCAGCGTGTCGACCAGCTGCTTGGCCGCAGTTTTGAGAAGATCGATGCGCTTTTGCCCCGAGCCGGTTCCGGTCGTGGTCATCGATCCGGAATTGTCGAGCACCAGGGCAACTTCCAGCGTGTTCTTCAGACGCACTTCCGAGGAGACGTCGAAGCTGATTTTCTGGTTCGCGTCGGTTTGGGATTTGCCGATGAGCTGGCCGAAGGCAGGAAAGAAATAGGGCTGGTAGTCAAGACGCGCGCTCATCTTGAGCAAGCCGCCGCCGTTGGAGTTGCTCGGCAAGGTGACGTTGAGCGTCGCGTTGGCGGGATCAACGCTGTTGAGGTTGGCGTTGAAGAAGTCGAGCGCATAGGCTCTCAACTGGTCGTCGGTCGCACCTTCCGTCAGCCGTCGCGCCGTGGCGAAGTTGGCGGCATCGAGCGCATTCAACACCGTCTGCTTTTCACGGTTCATCTCGGTGTAGTCGACCGCCATCGCCAGGCCGCCCGTCAGCGGAACCAGCGCAACGACCGTCATAAGAGCATAGTTGCCGCGTTTGTCGCGGCAGAACCGACGCCAGAGTTCATGCATGTCTTGCTGCGGCCCCCGCCGGCGGATTCTTGATCAGGCGCCAACTTTCCACAAAACGCTGAAGGACGGGTTTGGGAAACCGCTCGATTGCTTGGTCCGCGCTTCACCAACCGCTAACCAATCCGGCATCCGGGCGAAAGCTGGTGACAGGCCGGGGCGGTTCGGTTAATCGGAACCGGCTGCGGCGAACCGTCGGCCGCGGCGCTCGCAATGATCATGACTGAAGGAAACGGAATGGCGGATTCGCCTGAAATCATCGGCTCGCTCGAAGACGTGTCGAAGCCCTATTCGGCAATCCTGTGCGATGTCTGGGGCGTGGTGCACAATGGCGAGACGCACTTTCCTGTCGCGGCCTCGGCGCTGGCGAGGGCTCGCGAGGCGGAAATCCCCATCGTCCTGATCACGAATTCGCCGCGCAGAAGTGCCGATGTCGTGGCGCAGATGAACGCGATCGGCGTCCCGCCATCAGCCTACGACCGTGTCGTGACGTCAGGCGACGTGACCCGCGACCTGATAGCCGAAGGCCCCCGAAAGATCTTCCATATCGGCGCCGACCGCGATTTCACTCTCTACGACGGTCTCGACGTCGAACTTGTCGAGGAATTCGAGGCGTCCGGCGTCGTCTGCACCGGCCTGTTCGATGACGAGGTCGAGAAGCCCGAGGACTATACGGAGCTTCTGCGGCGGCTGCGCGCCAGGAACCTGCCCTTCATCTGTGCAAATCCCGATATCGTGGTCGAGCGCGGCGAACGCATCATCTGGTGTGCCGGTGCGCTGGCACGCGACTATGCCCAGCTCGGCGGCCGCACCTTGATCGCCGGAAAACCTTACGCGCCGATCTATAACGTCGCGATGAAGGAGGTTGCCGAGATTCTTGGCCGGCCGATCGAGCGTTCGCAGGTGCTGGCCATCGGCGACGGCATGATGACCGACGTGAAGGGCGCGGTCGACAATGGTTTCGACGTTCTCTACGTGTCCGGCGGCATCCATGCGCGCGACTATGGCGATGCATTACAACCCGATCCAGCAAGGCTGGCGACCTTCCTGGAAAAGCATGGATATCGTCCGGTGGCTGTCATTCCCAGACTGCGGTAGGTGACGATGGCGGCCCTCCAGCACATTTTGGCAACCGCGTCGCTGCCCGCCGATTTGCGTGGCGGCGTGGTGGCGATCGGCAATTTCGACGGTGTCCACCGCGGCCATCAGACGGTGCTCGAGCGAGCCCTGGCCGAGGCCGGTCGGCGCCAGGTGCCGGCCCTGGTGCTGACATTCGAACCGCATCCGCGCAAGGTCTTCAAGCCTGACATGCCGTTGTTCGTGCTGACGCCGCCGCCGATGAAGGCGAGGCTCCTGTCGTTGCTGGGTTTTGCCGCGCTTGTCGAGCAGCCGTTCACGCGCGACTTCGCCTCGCTGTCGGCGGAAGCTTTCGTGACCGACGTGCTGGAAAGGAACCTCGGCATTACCCACGCCGTGACCGGGTTCGATTTCCATTTCGGCAAGGACCGTCAAGGCGGCCCGGCCTACCTGATGGCGGCCGGCGAGCGTCATGGCTTCGGCGTCACGCTCGTCGACGCCTTTCGTGACGAGGGCCACGAGGTGGTTTCGTCGAGCCGCATCCGCGGCTTGCTAAGCGAGGGCGCGGTCGCCGAGGCGGCCGGATTGCTCGGCTATCGCTTCACCGTCGAAAGCGAGGTTGTGGGAGGCCAGCGGCTCGGCCGCACGCTTGGCTTTCCAACCGCGAACATGAGGCTTTCCACTGAAGCTGCGCTCAAGGAGGGCATCTACGCCGTCCGCTTTCGTCGCGCCGATGGCACGCTTCACGACGGTGTCGCCAGCTTCGGCCGCCGCCCGACCGTCGACGACAACGGCGCGCCGCTGCTGGAAACCTTCGTCTTTGATTTCTCAGGCGACCTCTACGGCGAGGTCTGCCAGGTTTCCTTCTTCGGTTTCCTGCGCCCGGAGGTGAAGTTCGAAGGGCTCGACGCGCTGGTCGCGCAGATGAAGCACGATGAAGCCGAGGCGCGCGCGCTGCTTGCCAGCGTCAGGCCGCTCTCCGAACTCGACGCGGCCATGGCCTTCTAGGCATGGTCCCGAAAAGTGGGAACCGGTTTTCGGACAAGATCATGCCCAGGCAAGAAGCATGGTCCCGAAAATGGGAACCGGTTTTCGGGCAAGATCATGCCCAGGCAAAATTTACTTTTTCAGCGCCAGGCCGACGGCGATGAAGGTCCAGCCCTGGAAGATCAGGTCGATCGCCAGAAACAGCCCGAGCACCCACAGGCTGTTGACGGGCCAGCCCATGGCGATGATCAGGCCGGCAAGCGCGCTGATGACGCCGGCGGCGACGATCCAGCCCCAGCCAGGTTCCGGCCTGTGGCTGTAGCCGACCCAGGCCCGGAGCACCCCGGAAGCGATCAGCGCGATCGCCAGCAGGAACGTCAATACCGCCGAAGCGAGCAACGGATTGTCGAAGGCGAAAAATCCGGCGATGGCATAGAGCAGTCCGCTGAGCAGCCAGTAGAAGAAGCGGCTCCAGGTCTTGACGCCGAAGGCATGCACGATCTCGATCACGCCGGCCATCAGCATCAGCCAACCCACGACATAGACCGAAGCCACGGTGGCGATGAACAGATTGCCGAAGGCAATGCCGCCGAAGATGAGCAGCAGCACGCCAAGCGCGACGAACCACCCCCATTTTGTCCGTGTCTGTTCCATCGCGGTTCTCAAGGCGTCGCCATGCAGGGTCATTGTCGCGGTCTCCATCTGGGGCTGCGGGATACTGCCAGGCGGAGGTTAATCCCGGCGCTTGCCAACGTCCAGTCGATGGCCGAAAGCTGCAGCGCTCCAACCAGCGATCGGACGTCTCGCATTTAAATCAAATTTTACCAAACGGCCTTCAAAGCTGTCATCGGGAAACAGTGCGCGTTGTGTTAGTGGAGTGGCCATGAGTCCGGTCGGAAGAATCTCTGTGGTGTTGGCCGCTGCGCTGCTGGGTGGCGCGGGCGCAGCCAATGCGGGCGAGGGCAGCTGGCTGTCCGGCGACTGGTATCTGACCGTTGGCGCAACCGGCATGATCGCGCCGGACTTCGAGGGCGGCAAGAAATACCTGCTCAGCGCCTCGCCGATCATCTCGCTGGGCAAGGCCGGACCGGCGGCCCGCTTCACGTCGCGCAACGACAACATCTCGCTGGCCTTGATCGACGATGGCGGCGTTCGCGCCGGCGTGACCGGCAAGTTCCTGTTTTCCCGTGATGACGACAATGCCGATGAACTGAAGGGCCTCGATCCGGTGCGCTGGGGCGGCGAGGTCGGCGGCTTCTTCGAATTCTATCCGACCGACTGGCTGCGCGCACGCGCCGAGCTGCGCCACGGCATCCGCGCCCATAACGGCTTTGTCGCCGATATCGCCGCCGACGCTTTTTATGATGTCACGCCAACTGTCCGGATTTCTGGGGGACCGCGTGTGTCCTTCGCCTCGGAAAAATATTTCGATGCCTATTATGGCGTCGACGCACAGGAGGCCGTGGCCTCCGGGCTCAGCGAATATCATCCCGGCGGTGGCCTGAAGTCGACCGGCCTCGGTGGCGCGATAACCTGGAAGGTGACGGAGCCGATGACCGCCAGCCTGTTCGGTGAATATTCGCGCCTGATGGGACCGGCGGCCGATTCCAGCCTGGTCAGGGAACGCGGCGACCGCAATCAGTTCATGATCGGCGTGTCGACCAGCTATCGCTTCGATTTTACGATGTAACGGAATCGAGCGAGAGACACTTTATTCCTGCGCCTATCTCCGCTAAAAGCCCACCGATGACGAGCTTTTCGCGCCTTCACGCGCTGACCATACGAATTACCGGCCCGGTGTTCCGGGCGGCCTGAGGGGTCGCCGGAGCCGCCGGGAATTTTGCGCGCGGCCTCTCGCGCTTTTTCCAGATCATCAACGCATATCGCCCAAAAGTGGCTTCGGTTTTGGGAAAACGATATGCGTCAAAGCAACGACCTCACGCCCGAGCCCTTCGCGGCCGGGTAATGTAGATGGCAGACCAATGACCGACAAAACGTCCAATAATTCAACAATCGACTATTCCAAGACGCTCTATTTGCCGCAGACGGATTTCCCGATGCGCGCCGGCTTGCCCGAAAAGGAGCCGCTGCTGGTCCAGCGCTGGCAGGACATGGACCTCTACCGCAAGCTGCGTGAGAGCGCGGCCGGCCGCACCAAATACGTGCTGCATGACGGTCCGCCCTACGCCAACGGCAACATCCATATCGGTCACGCGCTGAACAAGATCCTCAAGGACGTCATCACCCGCTCGTTCCAGATGCGTGGCTATGACTCGAACTACGTGCCGGGCTGGGACTGCCATGGCCTGCCGATCGAATGGAAGATCGAGGAGCAGTATCGCGCCAAGGGCAAGAACA
Source organism: Mesorhizobium sp. P5_C1 (assembly GCF_054049815.1). Lineage (NCBI taxonomy): Bacteria > Pseudomonadati > Pseudomonadota > Alphaproteobacteria > Hyphomicrobiales > Phyllobacteriaceae > Mesorhizobium > Mesorhizobium sp. P5_C1. The sequence continues at coordinate 5,220 of NZ_JBFULQ010000114.1, forward strand.
AGGACGAGGTTCCGGTCAACGAGTTCCGCCGGGAGTGCCGCGAGTTCGCCGCGCACTGGATCACGGTGCAGGGCGGCGAGTTCCAGCGGCTCGGCGTTATCGGCGACTTCAAGAACCCCTATACGACGATGGCCTTCCATGCCGAGTCACGCATCGCCGGCGAGCTGCTGAAGTTCGCCATGTCGGGCCAACTCTATCGCGGCTCCAAGCCGGTGATGTGGAGTGTGGTCGAACGCACAGCACTTGCCGAGGCCGAGGTCGAGTACCAGGATTACGAGTCCGACACGATCTGGGTGAAGTTCCCAGTCGTCAGCCTGGTCCAGCCGGTCGATGACGGCGTGACCAAACTGACGGAAGGGGCGCTGGATCTGTTGCAGGCCCACGTCGTCATCTGGACGACGACGCCATGGACGATCCCGGGCAACCGCGCCGTTAACTACTCGCCTCGCATCAGCTATGGCCTCTACGAGGTAACAGCAGCCGAGAATGCGTTCGGCCCGCAGCCGGGCGAAAAACTGATCTTCGCCGACGCGCTGGCCGACGAGTCCGCTGCCAAGGCCAAGGTCACCTTGAATCGGCTTCGCAGTGTTTCGCCGCAAGAGCTTGGAAGGCTTACGCTTTCCCATCCGTTCAAGGGTTTTGGCGGCGGCTATGAGTTTCCCGTGCCGATGCTCGCCGGCGACCATGTCACCGACGATGCCGGCACCGGCTTCGTCCACACCGCGCCCGGCCATGGCCGCGAGGACTTTGACGCCTGGATGGATGCCGCGGCGGATTTGCGTGCGCGCGGCATCGACAGCGCCATTCCGTTCACCGTCGACGATGGCGGCTTCTTCACCAAGGACGCGCCGGGATTTGGCCCGGACCGCGAGGGCGGGGCCGCGCGCGTCATCGACGACAATGGCAAGAAGGGCAACGCCAACCAGGCGGTCATCGATGAGCTGATCAAGCGCAACGCACTGTTCGCACGCGGCCGGCTGAAGCACTCCTATCCGCATTCCTGGCGGTCCAAGAAACCGATCATCTTCCGCAACACGCCGCAATGGTTCGTCTATATGGACAAGGATCTCGGCGATGGCTCGACGTTGCGCAGCCGCGCGCTGAAGGCGATCGACGACACCCGTTTCGTGCCCGCCGCCGGCCAGAACCGCATCCGCGCCATGATCGAGGAGCGCCCTGACTGGGTGCTGTCGCGCCAGCGCGCCTGGGGCGTGCCGATCGCCGTCTTCGCCGATGCCGACGGCAATGTGCTGAAGGACGAGGCGGTGAACCAGCGCATCATGGACGCTTTCGAGCAGGAAGGCGCCGACGCCTGGTTCGCCGCCGGTGCCAAGGAGCGTTTCCTGGGCAACCACGATGCATCCAAGTGGAAGCAGGTGATGGACATTCTCGACGTCTGGTTCGATTCGGGCTCGACTCACGCTTTCACGCTGGAGGATCGCCCGGATTTGAAATGGCCGGCCGATGTCTATCTCGAAGGCTCCGACCAGCATCGCGGCTGGTTCCACTCGTCGCTGCTGGAAAGCTGCGGCACCAGGGGCAGGGCGCCTTACGACACCGTCGTCACCCACGGCTTCACCATGGATGAAGACGGCCGCAAGATGTCGAAGTCGCTCGGCAACACCGTCGTGCCACAGGACGTCATCAAGCAGTCGGGCGCCGACATCCTGCGCCTGTGGGTGGTGACGACCGACTATTGGGAAGACCAGCGTCTCGGCAAGAATGTGCTGCAGACCAACATCGACGCCTATCGCAAGCTGCGCAACACCATCCGCTGGATGCTGGGCACGCTTGCTCATGACGATGGCGAGGAGGTGCCGCTCGACAAGATGCCGGAGCTGGAACGGCTGATGCTGCATCGGCTGGCCGAGCTGGATGAGGTGGTGCGATCGGGCTACGACGCCTTCGAATTCAAGCGCATCACGCGCATGCTGCTTGATTTCATGGTGGTGGAACTGTCGGCCTTCTATTTCGACATCCGCAAGGACGCGCTGTACTGCGACGCGCCGTCGAGCGTTAGGCGCAAGGCCTCGGTGCAAGTGGTGCGTCATCTCTTCGATTGTCTGGTCAAATGGCTAGCGCCGATGCTGCCTTTCACCATGGAAGAAGCCTGGCTCGACCTTCATGCGGACGCCGTCTCGGTGCATCTCGACCAGTTTCCGCAAATCCCGGCGGACTGGAAGAACGAGGCGCTGGCGGAAAAGTGGCGCAAGGTGCGGCAGGTGCGACGCGTCGTCACCGGCGCACTGGAGATCGCGCGCGCACAGAAGGTGATCGGTTCGTCGCTGGAAGCGGTGCCGGTCGTCACCATCGACGATGCAGCGCTCGAAGCGGCGATATCCGATGTCGACATGGCCGAGATGGCGATCACCAGCGATCTGGTTATCGCGCATGGCGAGGTGCCGGCTGGCGCCTTCACGCTCGACGACGTCAGGGGTGTCGCCGTCGTGGTCGAGAAGGCCGAGGACCGCGGCCTGGTGAAGTGCGCGCGTTCCTGGCGCTACACCGCCGATGTCGGGCAGGACGTTGCGTTTCCCGACGTTTCGGCTAGGGATGCGGCGGTGCTGCATGAGTTGAAAGCGCTTGGCCGGCTTTGACAGGCCGGCCGGTCAGAATGGCTCTATCGGTGCACAAATGCCACGCCGGGCGCGCGAAAACCGCCCGCGCGTTGCCCTTAACGAGTGGTTGAGGTAAACACGCGAAACTCCGGAAGACAAATTGTCGCCGGATTTCCGTCGCAAGTGCTTGGACGATGGGGACCGGACACAGGGCCGGTGGCAATCGAGAGGCTGTCTAGAGTGGGACTTTTTGGCATGACCGAGAGATATAACGTGCGCCTGGCGCTGCTGGCGCCGCTTGTCGCATCGGGCCTCGCTCTGTCCGGCTGCATGAGCTCTCCGACCTATGGCACCGACAAGACCGCCGGTGAACAGCTGGCCGGCGATATTTCAAGCGCCTTTTCGATCGCGCCGAAGCAAAAGGAACGGATCGACTACAAACCGCGCCCGACGCTGGTCAAGCCGGCACCAGGCCAGAAGGAAGTGTTGCCGGCGCCGCAGGACAGCATCGAGACGGCGAGCGCCGAATGGCCCGAATCGCCGGAGCAGCGTCGCGCCCGCCTGCGCGCCGACGCGACCGCCCATCAGAACGATCCGGCTTATCAGTCAGAGATCGTCGACGACGTGCAGTCCGATCCAGCATCGATCAAGAAGGCAATGGCGGATTCAGGCTCGAGCCACCCGCCGGCGTGGAGCCCCGCGGATTCGGACAAGGGTCGTGCCGCCGAGATCCAGCGCCGCCTTGTCGAAAGCAAGCAGGGCGATCCGAACACCCGTAAATATCTGAGCGAGCCGCCGGTGCAATATCGCGTCGCCTCCGACACCGCGCCGCAGAACGAACTTGGCGAAGACGAGTACAAGAAGGAACGCCGGCTGAAGAAAGAGGCCGAAGGCAAGAAGGGCAGCGGCTGGTTCGACTGGCTGCCGTCCCTGTAAGAACGGGCCACGCTTCGTTGCCTTTGCGGTGCGCCCGGTTCAGTCGCGCCGCTCCCGGAAAAATCCTTTGAGCAGCAGGGCCGCTTCGGTCTCGCCCATGCCCGGATAGATGTCGGGCGCGTGGTGGCAGGTCGTCGAGGCGAAGAAGCGCGCGCCATTGATCACCGCGCCCCCCTTGTCGTCGGCGGCGCCGAAATAGAGCCGGCGCAGCCGGGCGAAGGAAATGGCGCCGGCGCACATGGCGCAAGGCTCCAGCGTCACATAGAGATCATGGCCGGTGAGCCGCTCGCTCGAGAGCTTGCGGCAGGCCTCGCGGATGACCAGCATCTCGGCGTGCGCCGTCGGGTCGGCAAGCTCGCGGGTGCGGTTGCCGGCGCTGGCAATGACTGTGCCGCCGCTGGCGATCACGGCGCCGACCGGCACTTCGCCGCGCAAGGCGGCGGCCTCAGCCTCTTTCAGCGCCAGCGCCATGAAATCCGGCCGCTTCACGCGATCTCCATTCCGATTATCTCCTCGTCACTCGCTGGAGCAAGTCCGCTTCCGAATGAACCGCACTTGCTCCAGGCTTTTGATTTTCGTTTGTCTTTTCGGAAAAAGCCGGTCTCCACTTTTCCCTGACAAACTCTGGTGATCCTGTTATTGAGCGCATAACCCCGAAAATCGGACTCGGTTTTCGGAAATGATCATGCGCCAAATCAAAAGTGCTACAGCGTTCGTTGCGCGCCCCAAAGGATGCGCCACGCTGTAGCAGCGCAAACGGACAAAGGCCACATGGACGACAACAACAAGAAATTCCGACCCAAAAAGGGTCCGGTCAGGAGCGGCTCGAAGGCTGCCGGACCGCGCAGCCGTGATGGCGCCGCCGACAAAGGCGGCAAGCCGTCCTTTGGTACCAAGAAACCTTACGCCCCACGCGGAGATCGGCCGATGGCTGCTGAGGGCGAGCGGCCGAAGCGCGACTTCAAGGGTGGTGACAAGCCATTCGGCAAGGGTCCGCGTCCCGAAGGCAAGCCCTTCGATAAGCGCGAGGGACCACGCAAGCCCTACGCACCGCGCGGCGACCGCCCGATGGCCGCCGAAGGCGAGCGCAAGCCGTATGAAAAGCGCGAAGGACCGCGCAAGCCTTATGCGCCACGTGGCGACCGTCCGATGGCGGCCGAAGGCGAGCGCAAGGCGTATGAAAAGCGCGAAGGACCGCGCAAGCCTTATGCGCCACGTGGCGACCGTCCGATGGCGGCCGAAGGCGAGCGCAAGCCGTATGAAAAGCGCGAAGGACCGCGCAAGCCTTATGCACCACGCGGCGACCGTCCGGCTGCTGCGGCGGCGGAGGGCGGCGAAAAGCGCTTCGACCGTCCCAAGCGCGATTTCAGCGATCGCGCGCCGCGCGACGCCGGCGATCGTCCGAAGCGCGACTTCGCTGACCGCCCCAAGCGCGATTTCGCCGATCGCCCCAAGCGTGACTTCGGTGGCGACCGTCCCAAGCGCGACTTCAGTGATCGGCCGCAAGGGGCATCGGGTGCCGGCTTCAAGCCGCGTCCGCGTTCCGCGGAAGTGACGGAAGAGGCAGGCGAGCGCATCGCCAAGCGGCTGGCCCGCGCCGGCCTTGCTTCGCGCCGCGATGCCGAGGAACTGATCGCTGCCGGCCGCGTCAAGGTCAATGGCCGGGCGCTGACCTCGCCGGCTTTCAACGTCATGCCCGACGACATCATCCACCTCGACGGCATGGAAATCCCGCCGATCGAGCGTACACGGCTGTTCCTGTTCCACAAGCCGGCCGGCGTCGTCACCACCAACCGCGATCCCGAGGGCCGCAAGACCGTCTTCGACGTGCTGCCGGCCGAATTGCCGCGGCTGATGACCATCGGTCGCCTCGACATCAACACCGAAGGCCTGCTGCTGCTCACCAATGATGGCGGCTTGTCGCGAGTGCTCGAACTGCCGGCCACCGGCTGGCTGCGCCGCTACCGCGTGCGCGTCCACGGCAAGGTCGAGGAAAGCGCGCTCGCCGGCCTGCGTGAAGGTATTGCCGTCGATGGCGTCTTTTACGGCGCCATCGAAGCGACGCTCGACCGTGAGCAGGGCACCAATGCCTGGCTGACGATCGGCCTGCGCGAGGGCAAGAACCGCGAAGTCAGGAACATCCTCGGTTCGCTTGGCCTGGATGTGACGCGGCTGATCCGCATTTCCTACGGGCCGTTCCAACTCGATGACCTCGCCGAGGGCCATGTGCTGGAGATCAAGGGGCGGGTGCTGCGCGACCAGCTTGGCGAGCGTCTGGTCGAGGAATCCGGCGCCAATTTCGATGCCGAGATTTCAAAGCCGTTTTCCAACAAGCCGGTGCGGCGCACCGAGATCCGCGAGCCGGAGCCGGAGCGGCCGAAGTTCACCAGAGATGGCGAGCGCCGGCCGATCGGCGAGGGCGGGCTGATCAAGAACCGCAAGCGCCGCGAAGGCAGCCGCGACGAGGCACTAGGCAAGCTGTCGACAAGTCCCGACAGAAGCGCCGGGCCGGAAAAGAGCTATGGTGAGCGCGGCCCGCGACCCGAACGCAGCTTTGGCGACAAGCCCCGTGGCGGCTTTGGCGACAAGCCGCGCGGCAGTTTTGGTGGCAAGCCGGGCGGTGGCAAGAAATCCGAGCGCGAGCAGCGGCCGATCGAGCCGCCTGGCCAGCGCAAGGCCAATGTCTGGATGGCACCGGGCGCGCGGCCGATCGGCAAGGGCAGGGCTGAGGCCGACGCCGCCAAGGCGGCCGACGCCAAGGCGCGCAAGGCGTCGTTCAAGCCGTCCTATGGCAAACCGGCAGGCGCCAAGCCGTTCGGCAAACCGCGTGGCGAGCGTCCGGGCGGCGCCGGTGGCGGCGAACGGCCGCGCAGCGGCCCCAGGGGTCCCAGGACGAAATGAGGCCCGGATTGGAATGAGGCCTAGCGCAAGATGAGAMTCGTCGGCGGTGAGTTTCGCGGGCGTCCCCTGGCGACGCCCCGCAGCAGCGCTATCCGCCCGACGACCGATCGCACCCGCGAGGCCGTCTTCAATGTGCTGGCGCATCGTTTTGCGGAGCAATTGGACGGGGCGCGCGTGCTCGACCTGTTCGCCGGCACCGGCGCGCTCGGCCTCGAAGCGCTCTCTCGCGGTGCCTCCTACGGCGTCTTCATCGAGGAATCGGCGGAAGGCCGTGGCCTGATCCGCGACAATGTCGAGGCCTTCGGCCTGACGGGCCGCACCAAGATATTTCGCCGCGATGCCACCGGCCTTGGCGAGGCCGGCACGCTCGCACCGTTCGGCCTCGTCTTCGCCGATCCGCCCTACGGCAAGGGCCTCGGCGAGCGCGCCTTGAAGTCGGCCAGGGCCGGCGGCTGGCTTCGTCCCGGCGCGTTGTGCGTGGTCGAGGAGGCGGCTGTGGCGCCCTTCGAGCCGGGTCCCGGCTTTTCCGTGCTGGATGAACGCAACTACGGCGAGACGGTGATCCGGTTTATCGAGGTTGCGTGATGCACCTTGCATCGATGCCGGCCTCTTTGCCGCCGCCTTTGCCGGCAACATGACCAACAATTCACTATGCTGTCGCCAGCGCCTTGCCTATCGTCCTGCCTGGAAATCGGAGCCATTAATGACATCTAGGATTGAATGGCTGCGCGCAACACTGCTGGCGACATCGCTGGCTATCACTATGACCGGCCCGGTCCTGGCCGACAGCACCGTGTTGGCCAACGCGACACCGGACGCATTCAAGGTGACGGATTTCCTGCTCGACAACGGCATGGAGGTGGTCGTCATCCCCGACCACCGTGCGCCGATCGTCACCCACATGGTGTGGTACAAGATCGGCAGCGCCGACGAGCCGCCCGGAAAATCCGGCATCGCCCATTTCTTCGAGCACCTGATGTTCAAGGCGACGACCCACCATGTGGCCGGCGAGTTCGACCGCGCCATCTCCGACATCGGCGGCTCCAACAACGCCTTCACCTCCTACGACTACACTGCCTTCCACGAGACAGTGGCGCCGTCGGCGCTCGAGCTGATGATGAGTTTCGAGGCCGACCGTATGCGCAACCTCATCCTCACCGACGACGTCATCAAGACCGAGCGCGACGTTATCCTCGAGGAGCGCCGCTCGCGCATCGACAACAATCCCGAGGCCGTGCTGGACGAGGAAGTCGACGCCACGCTGTGGCAGAACCAGCCTTACCGCATCCCGGTCATCGGCTGGATGCAGGAGATGGAGCAGCTGAACCGCACCGACGCCACCGCCTTCTATGACAAATATTACCGGCCCAACAACGCCGTGCTGATCGTGGCCGGCGATGTCGAACCGGACACGGTGCGGGCACTGGCCGAGAAGACCTATGGCAAGGTGGCGCGCGGCCCCGATCTGCCGCCGCGCATCCGCCCGGTTGAACCCGAGCAGAACACCAAGCGCACGGTCACGCTCTCCGACGCCCGCGTCAGCGTGCCGAGTTTCTCCACGCAGTGGGTGGTGCCGTCCTATCACTCGGGCAAGCCGGGCGAGGCCGAAGCACTCGACCTGCTGGCCGAGATCCTCGGTGGCGGCACCCGCAGCCGGCTCTACCAGGCACTCGTCGTCCAGCAAGGCATCGCGTCCAACGCCGGCGCCTATTTCCAGGGCACCATGCTGGACGACACCAATTTCACCGTCTATGGCGCCCCGCGCGGCGACGCCAAGCTCGCCGATGTCGAAGCTGCGGTCGATGCCGAGGTGGCGCGCATCGCCAAGGACGGCGTCACGTCGTCGGAGCTTGAAAAGGCCAAGGACCGCTATGTCCGCTCGATGATCTTTGCCCGCGACAAGCAGGAGTCCATGGCCAACATATATGGCTCGACGCTGGCCACCGGCGGCAACGTGCAAGACGTCCAGCAATGGCCGGAGCGCATCCGCAAGGTGACAGCAGACGAGATCAAGGCCGTCGCCGCGCGCTATCTGGTGCTCGACCGGTCGACGACCGGCTATTTGCTGCCTCAAGTCAAGGCGGAGAACTGATTTGATGACGAACCAGCATCGCCGCTCTCTTTCTTTCCCCCTTGTGGGGTCCGAAGGACGGGGCGAGGACCGTGGCTCGCCCCAGGGCGGTGGCCGAGCGCAGCTCGGTCGGATGAGGGGTGCTCCCGCTTGGCACCGTCCGTACGCCGTCCAACAYCCCTCAACCGTCTCGGCGCTGAGAGCCGATCCATCGTCTCCCGAAAGGGGAGAAGGAAAAGGCCGGCGCGCTGCCGCAGCGCTTGCAACCCTTTTCC
>NZ_JBFULQ010000115.1:0-13953 GCF_054049815.1 Mesorhizobium sp. P5_C1
CGACGATATTTCGGTCTGCGGAGAAATTTCTTCCTCATGGCTGCGCTGAGCGAATTCCGAGCCTGCCTGACGTTTGATCTAGGCTTTGGACAGGCCGGGACAAGGACTTAGCAGGCGGGCCCGATTCGCTCAGCCTTCGCTGTCGATAGTGATCAGCGAAGCCATGTTCGGGCTGTTGAGCGGCACGGACGAAGGGCAGCGGCAGCCCGCAATGACGGCGACGTCGAACAGCTCGGTGATGTGTCCCTTCAACTCGATCCACTCGGCTATGCCGCCGGTATGCAGGTCGATGATGTAGAGCGCGCAGCGCGGCTCGGCGTCGCGCGTCTGCAGATTGTCTTGTAGCGGCAGGTCCTTGAACAGGCCATCGCGCGGCAATGACGTGGTGACGATGGCAAAGCGGCCATGAAAGCTCAGGCCGCGCAGGAAGCCGGGGCAAAAGGCGATGTTCTGCCGCTGTCCGGTTCCGGGATCGATGCGGACCAGGAAGCCGCGGCCGGAATCCAGCACCCACAGCGCACCGTCATGGACGCGTGGCGAATGCGGCATCGACAGATCGTCGACCACCACTCTGTCCTCGGTGATGTCGATGATCATGCCGCCTTCCCAGCGGCGGTCGCGCCAGCCGCCGACCGAGTCCGACCGACTGATCGCGCTGACATAGCGGGCGCGCCCGTTCTGCATGGCGAGACCATTAAGATGACAGCGGTCCTCAGGCACCAGCTTGCTGATGAAGGAGGGCTTCCACAACGGTCGGAAGGAATGCGTCGGGCTCAGCGTCGCCAGGCAAGAGAACTTGGTGTTGATGAACACGACCTGCCCGTCTTCGCGCACAGCCAGTTCATGGATGTCGAGGTCGCCTGTGTAAGAAGCGGCGCGCGGCATATACATGCGGTCGTAAATGGCGTTGGCGACCTGGTCGGGTCCGAGGATGTTTTCCAGCCGCCACACCGCCGTGTCGGAGGCTAGGATGATCCGCTGCCCGGCAACGGTCACGCCCATGGCTCTGACGAAACTGGTCTGGTGGATGGAGGCCTTCCTGTCGCCGGTGAGGCCGACCAGGAACAACTGTCCGGTCTGGTAGGAGGTGAAAGCCAGCGAGCACTGCGCCGTCTCCATCCAGTTGATGAAGCCGCGCGACAGCGAGACGTTGGTCTGCTGTTCGGCCGCGCTGGGAGACGCGGCTTCGGGCGGTTTCGCCTGGGCCTCGTCAGTGGCCTTAAATGTGCTCACGCTTGCTCCATGGGTAGACCTAGTCATGACTACGCCGGCCGCGAGGGCCGGCGCAAGAAGTTCAGATGCAATCCGCTGGACTACCAGCCGTAACGGAGTGCCGCGCCAATGGAGCCGGCGCTGTAATTGTTGCCGAAGCGGACGCTGCCGCGGACCACGCCGGACCAGTTGCTGGCGCTGGCCACGTTCACGCCGACGCCGACCTCGCCGAACGTGCCGTTGCCGGCGCTGTCGGTGGCGGAGAAGGCGCTACCGGGGAAGTTGATGTCGACGGCGTTGCTGTCGCCGAAATGGTTCCAGACACTCAGCGTCAGGTCCGGACTGACGGTCATGCCGTTCATCTGCATATCGGTGCCGACGCGCACGCCGATCCTGGCGCGGCCGCTGCTGCCGTTCTGGAAGTCGATGTCGCCGCCAAACAGCGATACCGAATCCATATTGGTGCGGACCCATTCCAGGCTGGCTTGCGGCTCGATGAAGCCCCAGCCCATGGCGACGCGGTAGCCGGCGTCGAGGCGCGCGCCGATATTGGTGGCGTTGGTGCTCGTCTTGCCGCCGACGTCGTTGATGTCGACATCGAGGAAGTCGGCCTTAACGAGGCCGTCGAGGTAGAAGCCGCCATTCAGGTAGGTGGCATAGGCGCCGACCGTGCCGCCCTTGTAGTCCCAGCTGTCGTCCGTCGCCTTGAAGTCGAGCCTGGAGGTGACGTAGCCGCCCATGACGCCGAACAGCATATCGCCGCCGGCGATACCTTCGAGCCCCATGTCGATGCCGCCGAGGAAAGCACCGGTGCGCTGGCTGCGATCGAGGTCGAGGGTCTCTGCCTGCAGCGAGACCGGATCGGTGAAGCTTACGCTGCTGTCGCGATTAGACCAATCGCCGGACGCCCGCGCCCAGAGGCCGCCCATGCGCGCCGCGAGTTTTTCCTCCGGCATATCCGCATTGTGGACGCCACTTTCCTGCGCGCGCAGATCCGCCATGCGGTCCTGCCAGAACCCGGTCGTGTCCAGCCACACATCCTGTGCTCCGGTCACGCCGGCGGGCAGTTCGAAACCGGCATTGTCAAGCCCGATGGAACGCAGGCCGTGTGTGTTGCCCTGCAGGAACAGGCCGTAGGTGAAGAAGCCGGCATTGACGGGGCCAGCCAGATCGAAATCGCTGTCGGCGGTTGTTCCGGTCACCGTGACCACGGGGATGAAGACCGCCGGCGCGCCGGCGCCGACGACATTCACGACCAAATCGGTATGACCGGACGAATTGCCGCCGATCGTCAGAGTGTCGGCGAYGCCGGTGGTAAAGTTTGCGTCGACGCCGAGCTTCGAATTGCCCTGGCCGGTGAAGTTGCCGCTGGTGGTCAGTCTGTCGCCTGCCACGCCATCGATCATCGTCGTCAGGCCGGCTCCGGAGCCCAGGCTGCCGTTGACGAAGCTATCGAGGCCGATGAAGCTGACGGTGCTCGGTGACGAGCCAAAGAAGCTGCCCGATGCGTAGAGGGTGCCGCCATTGTTGAGCGTATCGCTGCCGGCACCGAATTTGCTGTCGGTGAATGCCCTGAAGACGCCGGTGTCATTGACGTTCATGACATTGCCGGCGTCGCTCAATTCGACGCGGCCGGCAATCACGCCGGCATCGTCGATCCTGGTTGTTCCGGCGGTCGACTTGATGGCCAGGTTGTTGTTGGCGCCGACAAAGCCGGACGTGCCGATGGTGACCGTGGAACCGCCGGTCGAACTGACCTGCAGGCCGCCAAGCTGGCCGTGAATCTTGCCATCGTTGGTGACGAAGATCGTGCTCGATGTGCCGGTTGCGCCAGCGATTGCGCCGAAGCCCACGCTGCTGAACAGTTCCGCATTGTTTCCGGTGTTGCCGATGACGATGTTGCTGCCGGCGCCGCTCGTGTAGGCAGCCATCCCGGCAACGCCGCCCTTGGCATTGACGGATGCCGAATTGGCGACGGCAACGCTGCTGTTGTCGCCAATGGACTTGGCATAGAGGCCTTCGCCGGCCGTCGAGATGATGTCGCCACTGTTGGTGACGCTGATGGTGCCCCCGGCTCCGTAAGTGCCGGCGGCAATACCCTTGCCCCCCGATTTGATGACGGCGGCGTTGGTAATGTTGATCGTGCCGCCATCGTCGGGATTGGAATTGCCCGGGTCGGACGGATCCTTGTTGCCGGCCTGTGCAAAGATGCCCGACGCATAGGTGCCTGTCGTGGTTATCGTGCCACCAGCCTTGTTGCTGATGACGATGCTGCCGTTGCTGGTGGCCGGGAAAAGGGGCCCCTGGCAGCTGCAGGTGCCATAGAGGTTGGCGATCGCSGTGATGCCGTTCGCACCGACGCCGATGGTTGTGATCGCGCCACTGTTGGTGACGCTGATCTGGCTGTTGTCGCCATTGACATTGGCGGCGATGCCGGACGAACGACCGTTCGTCGAGGTGCTGTCGCCGGTCTTGATGGCGCCGTTGTTGTCTACGGTAACCATGCCGCCGTCGCCGTAGGCCTGGGCGAATATGCCTTCGGAATTGGCGGCCGTGGTGATGCTGGCGCTGTTGGTGACCGAAATGTGCACGTTGCTGGCCGAGGAATAGGTGCCCGAGGCCTGGATGCCCGTCGCGTTAGGACCGCCGGCGGTCGTGTCGATGGCGCCGCTGTTGGTGATATCGATGGCTATGTCGCTGCCAATGGCAACAGCCAGGATGCCGTAGGAACCGTTGTCGCCCAGTTTTCCGGCTGTGATCGCGGCCGAGTTTGAAACCGTTACATCGCCGCCATTGCCATAGGTGATGGCGGCGATGCCGRTGTGGCCGGAACTTATCGTGGCGGCATTGGTAATAGTGATGGTGCCGCCATTGTCGGGGTCGGTATTGCCGTTGCTCCCTGCCAGCGCGAAGATGCCGAACGTACCGGTGCTGGTGTCGATGGTGCCGCCGGCCTTGTTGTCGATGACAATGCTGTCGCCGCTGCTGCCATAGGAAATGGCGACCGCCGTAATGCCATTCGCGTTCGGATCCGTGGTTGTGATCGCCCCGCTGTTGGTGACGCTGATCTGGCTGCTGTCGCCGTAGACGTTGGCGACGATACCGAGCGAGCCGGCGTTGATGGTGCCGCTGTTGTCGATGGTGACCGTGGCGCCGGTGCCATAGGAGCGAGCGAGGATGCCTTCGGAATAGGCGCCAGTGGTGATGCTGGCTGTGTTGGTCACTGAAATGTGCGCATTGCTGAAATCGTAGTAGCCAGCCGTGGCCTCGATGCCGACAGACCGCTGACCGCCGGCGGTCGTGTCGATGGCACCACCATTGGTGATGGTGATGGTCGCGTCACTGCCGTAGGCGACGGCCATAATGCCGTCGGAGGCATTGGCGCCGCCTGTGCCGGCCGTGATATTGCCCTTGTTGTCGATGGTGATGTTGCCGCCTGCGCCATAGGTGAAGCTGGCGATGCCGATATTGCCGGCACTGACGGTGGCGGCGTTGGTGATTTTGACCGTGCCGCCATGGTCCGGATTGCCGGCCTTGGCGAGGATGCCATCGGCGCCGGCGCCCGTCGTGGTGATGGCAGCCTTGTTGCCGATGACGATGCTGCCATTGTCGCCATTGTAGTAGTTGGCGATCGCCGAGATACCCGAAGCGGTGTCGCCGATCGTGCTGATGGCGCCACTGTTGGCGATGTTGATCTGGCTGTTGTCGCCGTCGACGGTGGCGAATATGCCGGACGATGTGCCGCTCTGGGAGGCACTGGCGCCGGTCTGGATGACGCCACTGTTGTTGATGGTCACGACGTTGTTGGACCCGTAGCTGGCATTGGCATAGATGCCCTCGGCGTTGGGGCCTGCGGTCAGGTTGCCTGAATTGGTGATGGTGATGTGGGTGTCGCTGCTGAAAACGGTGCCGCTCGTGGCGGCGTCGGTCGCCTTGATGCCGTCGCTGTACGAGTTGATGGTGCCGGTGTTGTTGATGGTGATGTCAGCGCCAATGCCGTTGGTGCCGGCATAGATGCCGCGCGCGCCGGTAGACTGCGAGAAAGTCGGCCCCGGAATGAGTGAAGTCGAAGTCGTGGTCAGCAGCCCGCTGTTGGTGATGTCGACGGTGTTGCCATTGCCGGTCGTCACTATGCCGATGGCGTTGTCGCCAGCCACGGTTGCCGTGCGTGCGACGGTGTTGGTGCACGAGATCGGCGTTACAGCACCGTTGACCGTGATCGGCGAGGGCGAGGCCGGCTGCGTGCAGTTTGCCGCGAATGACGGGGAGGCGCAGAGCGCTACCAGCGTCGAGCCGAGCGCCGTGCCCAAAAGCAGCGAGCGGCGACGCTTTGGACATAGTTGAACGACGTCGCGCACGAACACGACGTCAAAACCCGACGTAAAACCCATTGGAAGCCCTCCAGCGGCCATGCGTATCCTTGCGGAAGGGAATTGCAATTCGAGTCTGCGTGATTTCAGGGCAATCACTAGTGACGGGCAATTTAAGTTGTATTTATACAACAACTTGTTGAAGTATCAGGTCGCTGAACAGCAGTTCCACCGGTTTGGTGGCTGTCTCACCTGGCGGTGACGGGAAAGTCGAATCGCTGCTTGGCGAACGGTTCATTTGCCAGCGTGAAATGCCACCATTCGCGCGCATAGTTCTTGAAGCCGCCGGTGCGCATGGCATCGAGAAGCATCTTGCGGTTTACCGCGGCTTCGCTGGCGAGCCCGCGGTGGGCGGTCTCGCTTATCGGGTCAAAGCAGTCGAAGCCGGTGCCGAAATCGAGCGTGTCGGCTTCGACGGCACCGCAGGCCGGTTTCGGCGCGGATCTGCTGTCGGCTCGCGCAATGGCGACATCGACCGTCGAGCCGCGGGAATGGCTGGACAGTTCACCGACATAGCCGTTGGCGATGAGGTCGCCGCGCTTAACCCGCGGATACCATTGCGGATCGGGCGGCCCGCCCTCTCGCGTCCATTGCCCCATGTCGGTGACGGCACGGGCAGGGCGGTAGCAATCGAACACGACCAACGTCAGGCCATTGGCGGCAATCGCCTTCTGGACGCCGGAAAGCGCCTTGGCCGCCTGCTCGGTGAGGATGCAGGCAGGCGCTTCATAACCGTTCACCCTGCGGTGCAGGAAATTGTCGGATCCAGCGTAGCGGATGTCCTGGCGGATCGAGGGGGCGATGTCGGCGAGGCGAACAAAGCCGGCGGGCAGGGTGTCGGCATGTGTCGGCAGAGCGAAAGCCGCCACCATTAGCGCGCAAAAGCCAATGCCCTGAATCGCCTGGCGCATTCTATTCAAGGAACGCTTTCACTCGACGAACACTTTCACGCTTGCTGCGCGTCCAGCGGCATCGATGACGGTCAGCGTCGAGTAGCCGGTGCCATCCGGCTGCCAGGTTGCGGTGCGGCGGCGGTCGATGCCGGTCAGCAGCTTGCCGTTGGCCAGCCAGCGGAACGGCGCCCGGCCGCCCTGCAGCTTCAGCACCAGCGGCGAGGCATCGGCTGAGTTGGTGCCGAGGTCGACGCGAGCGCCGTCCGGCGGAAAGATTATGGTCGGCGCAGGTTCGGTCGGTGTCGCCTGCACGAGCCCGTCCGAACCGGTGCTGAACCGGGCGAGCGTCATCGGCAGGTCCTCGCGTTTGGGGCTGAAGACGCCCGGCGGCTTGCCCGGCAATGGCACGGTGGCGAGGCCGGAACGGACAAAGCCCTCGAACAGGATCGGGGCGGCCGAGACATAGCCGGAGAGGCCAGGAACCGCGCCCGCGTCGGGACGGCCGACCCAGACGCCCAACACGTAGCGGCCGTCGAAGCCAACCGACCACGCGTCGCGGTAGCCATAGGAGGTGCCGGTCTTGTAGGCGATGCCGCGTTGCGAGGCGCCCTCGGGCGGCTTGACGCCAGACAGGATGTCGATGATCTGCCAGTTGGCCTGACCGTCGAGGATGGTGGCGGTGGTACGCTCGGCATTGGCCGGCTCGGTGCCGTCATGCAGCGTGTGCGTCTTGCCGCCATTGGCGAGGCCTGTGTAGAGCTGGACGAGATCGCGCAGCGACACACCGACGCCGCCGAGGCCGATGGCCAGGCCCGGCGCCTCGTTGACCGGCAGCGTGGGGCTCACCCCAGCCTGGCGGAAGCGCGCCATCAGCCTCGTTGGTCCGACTGCGTCCAGCACGCGGATCGCCGGCACGTTGAGCGACAGCTGCAGCGCCTGGCGGATGCTGACGTCGCCCTGGTAGCCCATGTCGAAATTCTTCGGCCGGTAGCCGGAGAAATCGACCGGGCTGTCGTCGATCAGCGTTTCCTGCGCCACCAGGCCCTGCTCAAAGGCAAGTCCATAGATAAAAGGCTTCAGCGTCGAGCCGGGCGAGCGGACGATCTTGGTCATGTCGATCCAGCCGGAGCGGCTGGCATCGAAGAAATTGGCCGAGCCGACCTCGCCGAGAATGTCGCCGGTGCGGGCGTCGGCCAGCACCATGGCAACGGAGAGGCGAGGCCCTAACTTGGTGGCGGCGTCCCTGGCGACCTGCTCCAGCCCCTCCTGGACGCCCTTGCGGATCGTCAGCTGCACGGGTTGGCCGGGCACGGCCTTGGGCAGCATCGCATAGGCGGCGTGCGCGGCGAACGCCGGCAAGGTGCGGCGCAGGCCCGACACATCGTCGAGGGCCGCGCGCGCGGCCTCTCGCTCGCCGAGCAGGCCGGAGGAGACCATGCGGGTCAGCACCCGGTCGCGCGCGGCGTGGGCGATCTGCAGGTTGCGGTCGGGCCGGCGCTTTTCCGGCAGCTGCGGCAAGGCTACGAGCAGGGCGGCTTCGGAAACGGTGAGCCGCTTCGGCTCCTTGCCGAAATAGGCCAGCGAGGCGGCGCGCACGCCTTCCAGATTGCCGCCATATGGCGCCAGCGTCAGGTAGCGTTCGAGGATTTCGCGCTTGGACAGCCGCCGCTCGATCTGGATGGCACGCAGCATCTGCTTGATCTTGGAGCCGAGGCTGCGGCTTTCGCGCGGCTCGATCAGCCGGGCGAGCTGCATCGACAGGGTCGAGCCGCCGGAGACGATATGGCCGCTGGTTGCGAACTGGCCGGCGGCTCGGGCCAGCGCCAGCACGTCGACGCCCTCATGGTCCCAGAAGCGCTTGTCCTCATAGGTGACCAGCATGTCGACGAACTGCTTGTCGACCTGGTCGAGCCTGGTTTCGAGCCGCCAATAACCGTCCGGCGTGGCGAAGGCGCGCAACAGCTGGCCGTCGCGGTCCTGGACTTCCGTCGAGACCGTGAGCTCGGCCGGGAGCGGCGGGGGAAAGGCGCGGTCGAGTTCCCAGAGGGAGGCGACGGAAAGGGCAAGGATGCCGGCGCAGGAAGCTGCGGTAACGGCTGCGCGGCGCAGGATCTTTTTTGAGAGCATGGCGCTGCCCCTCATCCGCTTGCCGGCACCTTCTCCCCGTCTGGTGACGGGGAGAAGGTGGCTGTCGCGAGCGCCATCGTTCTGTTCATGATCGCCACCATCGGCACCTTACGGCGCCTTGACCTCCATCATGCCGGTGGCGGTGCGGGCCGAATACTGCGGCCGGTACATATCCTCCACCGTCGCCGCCGGATGGGCGTAGGTGCCCGGCGTCACCGCGCGAACGACATAGGCAAGCGTGATGTTGCGGTCGCCATCGCCGTCATTGGGGTTGAACGCCGCGACGAAACGGTCGTCGCGGAATTCGAGATGGGCCGCGTCGGTCTGGGCGAGCCAGGAGAAATTCGACAATTGCGCACTGGAGACCAGGCCCGGATTGTCGATCTCGAAGCCTGCCGGCAACAAGTCGGTGATCAGGAGGCGCGAAGGCCAGCGGTTCTGCTCGTAGATCTTGAGCACAACGACATAGCGTTCGTTCTGCGTCGCCTCGGTGACGTTGGCTTCGGTGCCATCGAGCTTGTAGTAGGTTCGGCCGATGGTGAAGCCGTCGCCGCTGGCCGGCAGCGGCTGGATCGGCGACGCCACGGTGGTGACGACGGCCTGCAGCGGGGTCTTGCCGGTGTTGGCGATGGCGAGCGGGCTGTCGACCAGGTCGCTGCCGTTGATCTGGTTGGAATAACCGCCTGAATGCGGCGCGCCATTGACGGTCAGCGTGATCGAATCATTGCCTTCCTTCAATGCGCGGGCCGCCAGCAGCATCCAGGATTCGTCCTGGGTGGTGGTCCAATCGGCTTCGGCGCGTTCTTTCGTCACCAGCTTGATAAGCTCCGGCACGATCGTCGGCACCGGCTTCGATTCCGCCGCCAGCGCCAGCATCGCCGCGCCGTCACGCAGCGGCGAGCCATAGTCGGAGCGGTAGTAGTCATAGTCGGTTGTCGCCTTGGCGAGCTGGAGCGCAGTCTTGAACGTCGCTTCAGCGCGCGGCGTGTCGCCGTAGAGCGCCAGGCTCGCCGCCAGCTGGGCAACCGCCATCGGGCTCGAGAAAGCCTCGAGCTGGGTGTCGGCATAGTAGCGCAGGTCGCCGATCGAGGCCTTCTTGTTGCGGGCCAGGACGTAGAGGGCGTAAGCGATCTCGCTGCCACGGTCCTGTACGCTCTGGTCGTAGCCGAGCGAGTTCTGCAAGTTGCTCAGCGCCTGGTTCATCGCCAGGCTCGGCACGTCGTATTTCTGCTCGCGCGCCCTGGTCAGGAAGTCGGTGACATAGGCGTCGAGCCAGAGGTCGCCGGAGCCCGGACCCCACAGGCCGAAGCTGCCGGCAGAGGCCTGGTAGCTCAGAACCTTGTAGATGGCATCCTGGATGCGGCCGTGCAGGTCAGGGTCACTGGCCATGCCGATGCCGGACGCCAATTCATTGACGTAGAGAAGCGGCATGGCGCGGCTGGTGGTCTGCTCGGCGCAACCATAGGGGTAGCGGTCGAGCGTCATCAAAAGCGACGGCACGTCGAAGGCTGCCGCCTGCGAAACGCCGACGCTGACGGAAGCGCCGTCGAGCAGGCTTGCCGCCAGGAGCTCCTTGTCGACGCGCAAAGCGCCGCCATTGCCCTTGAGGTCGACGACCAGGCGGGTGGTGACCGGCAACTGCGCCGGACGCACTGGCACGTACAGCGTCTGTTCGACAGCGGTGCCGTCGGCATGGGCAAGCTTGATGGTGATCGAGGCATTGCCCGCCGTCTGTGCGATCAGCGGCACGGTCAGTGTCTGCCGCTTGCCCTTGGCCAGCGTCAGCTTCTCAGGCAGAGGCTTGTCGCCGGTCGACAGGTCGCCGGTCGTGTTTATCGACAGCGCATAGTCACCGGCCGGGCCATCGGTGTCGGCGACATCGAGGCGCATGACGGCGGCGTCGCCAGGCGCCAGGAAACGCGGCAGGCCGGCGGTGATGACCACCGGATCACGCACGATGACGTCGGACTGCGCATGGCCGACCGCTTCCTTGGTCCAGGCGACAGCCATGACGCGCACGGTGCCGTTGAACTGCGGAATGTCGAAGTCGATCCGCGCCTTGCCGTCGGCGTCGAGCTGAACCGGACCAGAGAAGAAGGCGACCAGCTTTTCGGTCGGCGGACTGCCTTGCGTCTGCATGTTGGCGCCGTCGCCGCCGGTCCTGAGCTTGCCGGTGTTGCCCAGCGAGCCGTCGATCAGGCGGCCGTAGAGGTCGCGGATTTCCATGCCCAGCATGCGCTGGCCAAAGAACCAGTTTTCCGGATCCGGCACTTTGTAGTTGGTCAGGTTGAGGATGCCGACATCGACGGCGGCAACCATGACATAGGCGTTGCTGCCCGGCTGCACGCCGGCCACCGCGACCGGGATCGACAGCTGCTGGCGAGGCATGGTCTTGTCGGGCGGCGTGAGGGTGACGGCGAGCTTCTTCGAGCCCGGATCGACCTTCAGCCATTTCACGCCGATGGCGCGGGCCGGCATGCGCGATTCCTGCGCGTCGCCAGGCCGGAACAGGGTTGCCGTGACATAGGCGCCGGCGCCCCAGTCGTCACCGACCGGGATGTCGACGGTGCTGCCGCCGGCCGGCACGGTTGCCGTGACGGTCTTCAACAGCTTGTCCGAGCCGATGTTGATCAGGAGTTCGCCGGCAAAATGCGGCGAGACCTTGAGCTTGGCCACTTCGCCAGCGGCATAGGTGTCCTTGTCGAGGGCGATCTCCAGGCCGTCAGGCGTTTCGGTGGTGGTCGAGGAGACGTACCAGCCGGCGTCGAACTCGTAGCTGGTCGCCGGTCCCTCGGGATCCGATGTCTCGACCTCGAGGCGGTACTGGCCCCAGTCGACCGGCACGGAGACCGTAGCGTCGCCGTCGGCACTGAGGTCAACCTGGCCGTTGGCGATCGACTTGGTGAAGGTGACCGGCTCGTAGTTCCAGGAGTTGTTGGAGCGGTACCACTGGTAATTGCGTTCGACCTTGACCAGCGTCCATTGGGCGCCTTTCAGCGCCTCACGTTTGCCGTCGGGATCGACAGCGATCAGGCTGAACTTCGCCGTGCCGCCCTGCGGCACTTCATTGTCGGCGAAATCCGGACGGATGCCGATCATATGGCCTTGCGGGCGGATGCCGATGTTGAGCGAACGCTCGATGGCGCGGCCACCGGTTTCGCGCATCCGGACCGTCACCTTGGCGTCGACCAGCTTGGTGGTCGAGGGCAGTTGCTCGACGGAGACCGGGAAGGTCGCCTTGCCGTCATCGCCAACCACCGGCAGATCGGTGAGAGGGGTGACCGTGGGTTCGGCCGACTGCTCATCGGCGAGGCCGAAGGAGAAGCCCTGGAAACGGTCCCAATCGCGGGACGTCGACAGCGTCAACTCGCCTTCCAGCGCCAGGCCTGCAGCCGGCGCGCCGTACAGGAAGCGGCCGTCAATGTTGATGTTGGCGGTTTCGCCCTGTGCGATCTCCTGCTTGTCGGCCTTCATGTCGAATTCGATGCGATCCGGTACGAAATCCTCGACCAGGAACATCTGGCTGGCGACCGCCGGCTGCTTGGGATCGGTGTAGATCGACACCGACCAGGTGCCGCGCATGGCGTTGGGCTCTAGCGGCAGGTCGACGGCGTGGCCGCCGGCCGATGCGCCGTCACTGACGATGCGGCGGTCCTCGACGCCGTCGGGGCGCGAGAAGATGAAGGTCAGCGGCAGGTTCTCGACCGCCTTGGCGGCGCCGTCGCGGGCAAGGGCCGCGACATGAACATCCTCGCCGGCGCGGTAGATGCCGCGCTCGGTCCAGGCATAGACATCGAGCGCGCCGGGCGCCGCGCGTCCGGTGACGCCGCGATCGGACAGGTCGAAGCCTGCCCGGCCCATGTCGAGGAAGACGAAATCATTGTCGCCCTGCTTGCCCATCAGCACGGCCGGCACCATGCCGCCGTCGCCACGCGTCAGGCCCGGGTTGAAGACGGCGTGGCCGTCGGCATCAGTGGTCGCGGTGCCAAGAATCTCGTTGTTGCGGGCAACCAGCGTCAGTTCGGCGCCCGAGATCGGCTTGGCGCTGCCCAGCGAACGGGCAAAGACATTGAGCCCGTCCTGGCCGGTATAGGTCGACAGGCCGATGTCGGAGACGACGAACCATTGCGTGGCCATCGAATTGTAGTCGTCGCTCTTGTCGTTGACGGCCTGGGCGGTCAGCACATAGACGCCTGGCTTGCGTTGCGGCAGCGCTTCGTCGACCGGGAAGGAGGTGGTGACCTCCTTGTTCAGATCATTGGCGATGTCGAGCTGGCCGTGCCAGACCGGCTCGCCCATCTGCTCGGAAATGTTGGAGATATCGTAGCTGTCGAGCTGGTGGAGGAACTGATAGCCCGAAAGAAGCTGCGCCAGCGAACGGTCGCCGATACGGTAGAGCTTCATCTCGGCCGCGTTCATGTTGACGGTGACGACCGGAATGCCGCGGCGCGCGCCGGCCGGCAGCACGAAGCTGTCGCCGGTGAAGCGGGCCGAGGGTGCCCGATCCTGCACATAGATCGACAGCACCACGGGGGCGGCGGTCACCTCGCCGATGGCGGCCGGCAGGCCGGCGCGGAAGGTGACCTCGTAATGCTGGCCGTGCTCCAGACCTTCGACGCAGATCTGCTTGTCCTTGGCCTCGACGCCCTTGGGCGGCGCGTTGTCGACGGTGACGAACTGTGCGTAGTCGACGCCGGTCTTGACCAGGTCCTCCGAGAATTGCGCGCAGATGCGCGGCGCGCTGGTGTCGGCATCGACCGTGTGGTCGATGACGCGGAAACCCTTGCGGGCCTTCAGATCGGCATAGTCGGCCTGGACCGCCGGCGAGGGGACCAGCGCAAGGCTGGCCTCATAGGCCTGCAGGGCTGGCCGGTAGAGATCGCGCTTGTCGAGGCCGTTGCCGAGCAGCGCCAGCACTTCGGCGCGCGTCTTGTTGGTGCGCGAGAGCTTGTAGGCGTTGAAGGCGGCCGAGGTGCCGTTTGCCGGCAAAGTGGAAGCCTCGGACGTGTTGGCGGCAGGCTGCACGGCCAGCGTTTCGCGCGCCAGGGCGAGCCAGAGCTGGCCATCATCGGGCATGACGGACACGGCGCCTTCATATCTCAGCATGGCGGAGCGGTGATCGCCGGTAAGCTCGGACTGTTCGGCGGCATTCGTCAGCGCCGTCAGCCCTTCCGTCGGCTTGACATAGGCCGGACCCAACAGCTTGTTGCGGTATTGCTGGGCCTGATCGGCCATCCAGTTGGGGAAGAAGGCAAGTTCCGGCGGCGCGCCGATGTCGGGGTCGCCATCGATGTTGACGACCTTGCCGGCGACCGCACCGTTGAACGGCTTCAGTTGATTGTAGTCGGATT
>NZ_JBFULQ010000116.1:0-13872 GCF_054049815.1 Mesorhizobium sp. P5_C1
CCCCTTGCGGGGGAGATGTCCGGCAGGACAGAGGGGGTGGGAAGGCTCGCTACGGAACAACGATCATGCTCTGCCTCGCCGCATTGCCCCGCGCTCCGCCCCAAAAACAAAAAACCGACGTCAGCTTGCTTCTGACGTCGGTCATTTAGGTTTTGGGATCGTCGCACCCGATCCTTCCGAAGAAAGACCGAGGTTGGTTCGATCCGACGCAGACCCGTGGGCGGGGGGCTTGGGGTTTACGAGCCGGTGCCGGACCGAACCGTCTCAGGCAACGCGGGTAAACTCGTCGGACATTGGGGCAGGAGCGCGGATAAAAAATGGCGAGAATATGGCGAAGCATCACCAATTCCAACAAGGCGTTTCATAAAAGTGACTGGACGTTGCAGAAACAGCGCGCCTCCGCCCTGCTTCGCCGGGTCTTGCAATTCAGCTGCGAACGCGCCAACTTTGGTTGGCAAAGATTCATTTTGAAGGATCGAGGCATGACTGACGACAGCGGCGGGACGGGGGATGTTGACGCATCCGCAATATTGATCCCGCTGCACGAGGCGCGACCTGAGCGCCTCGATCAGCCGGTGCGGTTCGACCGGCGTGAACTGGACCAGATCCTGAGGCTCTACGGCCGCATGGTCGCSGCCRRCGAATGGCGCGACTACGCCATCGATCATCTCACCGACAGGGCGGTGTTTTCCGTGTTCCGCCGCACCAGCGAAGTGCCGCTGTTCCAGATCGTCAAGGACCCGAAACTGGCACGCAAGCAGGGCGCCTTTGCCGTCATTGCCGCCGGCGGCCGCATCCTCAAGCGCGGCCAGGAGCTCGGCCGCGTGCTTGGCATCTTCGACAGCAAGCTGAAGCTCGTCGAGGCCTAACCACTTATTTTTGCTGGCGGAATTTTCGCTCCGGCAGCGAATCGGGATCGGGTGGAGCGAGCGCCCCGCCGTTCAGCGGGAGCTGCATGAACACCGTGTCCAGCCAGCGCCCGTGCTTGTAGCCGGAGCCTTCGAGGCATCCCGAATGGCGAAAGCCGAGCTTTTCGTGGAGCCGCACCGAGGCGCTCTCCGGCCGCCCGTCGCCGATCACCGCGATGACCTGACGGAAGCCCGCCGCCCGGCAGGACCCGATCAGGCTTTGCATGAGCAACAGCCCGACTCCCTGGCCCTTGGCCTCGGGCGCCACATAGACCGAATCCTCGACGATGAAGCGGTAGGCCGGGCGCGGCCGGAAAGCGCCGGCATAGGCATAGCCGAGCACGGCGCCGTCCTTTTCCGCCACCAGATAGGGAAAGCCGCCAGCCATCAAAGTGTCGAATCGCTCGCCCATCTCGGCGCGGCTGGGCGGCTCCAGCTCATAACTCGCCGTGCCCTGGCTGACCGCGTCGGCATAGATTTCCGTGATCCGGTCGAGGTCAGCCGCCGTTGCGGGCCGCATGATGATACTGCTCATTATTTATGCACGCCGTTATTCTGCCGCAATAACAGCAAAACCCGACACAAAAGAAAAGGGCGGCCCATTAGGCCGCCCTTTGGAACTCAATGGTCCAAGCGTCGCTGCTACTAGCGGCGGTCGCCCATGAACTGCAGCAGGAACATGAACAGGTTGATGAAGTCGAGGTAGAGCGTCAGCGCGCCCATGATGGCCTTGCGGCCGGCGACATCCGAAGCGTCGCCCTCGAAATACATCTCCTTGATCTTCTGCGTGTCATAGGCGGTCAGGCCCGAGAAGATCAGCACGCCAAGCGCCGAGACGGCGAAGGAAAGTGCCGACGAGTGCAGGAAGATGTTGATCACCGACGCTATGATGATGCCGAACACGCCCATGATCAGGAACGAGCCGAAGGCGGTCAGGTCGCGCTTGGTGGTGTAGCCGTAGAGCGACAGCGCACCGAAGGCCGCGGCGGTGGCGAAGAAGGTCTGCGAAATGCTGGCCGTGGTGTAGACCAGGAAGATCGACGACAGCGACAGGCCGACGAGGCCGGCATAGACCCAGAACGTCGTCTGCGCCGCCGAAACGCTCATCGACTGGACGCGGAACGACAGGAACAGCACGGCGGCCAGCGGCGCCAGCATCACCACCCAGCGCAGCGGCGAACCGAAGATCGCGTAGCCGAACGAGGTCAGCATCTCGCCGCTTGGCAGCGTTGCGACAGCCGAAGCCGGATCGGTGGTGGTGGCCAGCATGATCGTGCCGACGGCGGCAAGACCGGTGATGAGGAGGCCAAGCCCCATCAGATTGTAGACCTTGATCATATAGGCGCGCAGGCCCTGATCGATGCCTGCATCAACGCCGGCGCCGGGCACGGCGCGCGTCTGATAGTTGCGAATGGGTTCAGCCATGGGAGTCCTCTATTGCTTCTGCCCCGTCGGGTGTCAGGTCCACCGGACCCAGGCGCCGCTGGCGGGGCTCCAGCATGCCTGTGGCGAAATATGATGGTAATTCGCGTCAAGAACAAGACCGTAACCGGGTGTAATGCTTCGTGAGGCATCCACGATGCGGTTTTCCGGCCTTTGGCGGCCCAACATTACTCCGATTTAACCAAATCTCGGTCCCGGCGGGCGGAATTCAGAGCAATTCCAAAGCGTGCAGCGGTTTTGCGTCGGACTTGCGGTAGGTGAATAGTCAGAGGTTGCGCAGCACCGGCGCGGCCTTGTGGCCGAGCACCCGCCAGGTGCCGGCGAGACCGATGCCGACCGTGATGACAAGCGAAAACACAATGGTCGCCACCGCCACCTCGGGCATGAAATGCGAAGGCAAGGTCATGATGCGTGCGACGACGAACCAGGCGGCCGCACCACCTGCCGCCAGGGCGAAGATCGCGGTGGCAAGCCCGATCAGCATGTATTCGAGCGAGAAGGCGGCAATCAGGGTCGTGCGTGTGGCGCCCAGTGTCTTCAGCACCACCGCGTCATGGATGCGCGCCCGGTTGCCGGCGGCAAGCGCACCGGCAAGCACCAGCACCGAGGCGATCAGCGCCACGCCGGCGGCAGCCCGGATCGCCGTGCCGAGCTGCCCGACCAGCCGGTTGACGACGTCGAGCGCATCCTTGACCCGGACTGTCGTCACCGCCGGGAAGGCGCGGGTGACGGCATTGAGGATCCGCGCGTCGTCGGCCGTCGAGGCGGTCTTTTCGGTCAGCGTCGCCATCCAGCCATGCGGCGCCCCTGCGAATGTGTTGGGCGAGAACACCATGACGAAATTGATGCCCATCGTCTCCCATTCGACCTGACGAAAATTGGCGATCTTCGCCGTCACGTTGCGGCCGAGCACATTGACGGTGATCGTATCCCCAAGCTTCAGCCCGATCTCCTTGCCCTCCACGGCAGAGAACGAGACCAGCGGCTCGCCGGCATAATTGTCCGGCCACCAGCTGCCCTCGGTCAGCGTCGTGTTGTCCGGCTGGCTGGCGTCATAGGTCAGGCCGCGATCGCCTTTCAGCACCCAGGCGCCTTCCGCCGGCACCGTGACCTTGTCGACATCGACGCCGTTGAGCGCCATCACCCGGCCGCGCAGCATCGGCACTTTGGCCAGCGTCCCCTGTGGCGCCTGCTTGCCGATCAGCGTGGAAAACGCATCGACATCGCTGCTCTGGATGTCGACGAAGAAGAAGTTCGGCGCCCGCTCCGGCAGGCTGCTCGATATTTGTTGCCTGAGATTGCCGTCGATCAGCGCCAGCGTCACCAGCAGCGTCAGGCCGAGCCCCAGCGACAGCACCACCGATGGCGTCAAGGCGCCGGGTCGGTGGATGTTGCCGACGGCGAGCCGCAGCGCCACGAAGCGCACACGTGGGCTCTTCCTGGCCGCCCACTGCACCAGTGCGCCGACCAGGCGCAGCACCAGGAAAGCGAAGATGGTGGCGCCGACGAAGATCGAGGCGATGCGGCGGTCGCCTGAAAATAGGATGGCCAGCGCCGCCAGCAGCAGCGCGATACCGACGGCCGCCGCAACATAGGCAGGGCGCGGAAAGCCGCGGCCTTCGAGCCCCATCTCGCGAAACAGCGCGGTCGCCGGCACATCGCGGGCGCGGCCGAGCGGCAGCAGCGCGAAGGCCAGCGTCACCAAAAGGCCGAACAGCGCCGCCATGCCGAGCGCGCCGGGATAAAAGCCGCCTTCCGCCGGCACCGGAATGACCTGATGGAGGGCGGCACCGGCCGCGAACGGCATCAGCGCCCCGAGCACGAGGCCAAGCACGATGCCCAGGGCGGCGATGATCAGAATCTGCACCAGATAGACGGCAAAGACGAAGCCGCCCGAAGCGCCCAGGCTCTTGAAGGTGGCGATGACACCGCGCTTGCCGTCAAGATAGGCGCGCACCGCATTGGCGACGCCGACACCGCCGACCACCAGCGCCGTCAGCCCGACCAGCGTCAGGAATTGCGAGAAGCGTTCGATGTTGGACGACAGCGCCGGCGCCGCATTGCTGCGCGTGCGGATCGACCAGCCGGCCTGCGGAAAATCCTTAGCCGCCTGATCCTGGATGGCCTTGAGCCGCGCCTCATCGGCATCGGCGGGCAGCCGGATCTTGTAGGCGTTCTCGACCAGGCTGCCTGGCTGGATCAGCCCAGTGGCCGCCAGCCCGTCGGTCGAGATCATCAGTCGCGGCGCAAAGCCGAAACCGTCGGACACCGCATCCGGTTCGGTGACCAGCCTGGCGCGCAGTTCGAAGGTCGCGGTGCCGAGCTTCAGCCGGTCGCCGATCTGCAGATGCAGCCGTTCGAACAGCAGATCGGGTGCGGCAGCGCCGAAAACGCCGAACTCTTCGCCGAACAGTTCCTGCTTCGACAGCGCCGGCTCGGTCTCCAGCGCGCCATAGAGCGGATAGGCGTGGTCGACCGCCTTGGCCTCGACCAGCGCCTGGTCGGTTCCGTCGGCAAGACGCGCCATCGAACGCATGCTGGCGGTGCGCGAAACGACCCCCAGCCCGTCAAGGAAGCCACGCTCGGCCTGGCTGGCGTCGCGCTGGTTGATCTGGAAGCGGAGATCGCCGCCGAGCAGCGTCTGGCCCTGATTGGCGACACCGGCGGTGATCGAACGCGCCACCGAGTTGACGCCGCCGATGGCCGCGACGCCGAGCGCGATGCAGGCAAGGAAGATCAGGAAGCCGGACAAACCGCCGCGCATTTCGCGCAGCGAGAAGCGGACCGCAAGCTTCAGCGTCCGCGACAACGGCATCAAGCCGTCACCTTGACGGGCGCCGGCGCCTCGATCCGGCCCGACCGCATCGAAACCTGGCGCGAGCAGCGTGCCGCCAATGCCGGATCGTGGGTGACCAGCACCAGCGTCATGCCGCGCTCGGCCGCCTTGGCAAACAAGAGGTCGGCGACCTGCCGCCCCGTCGCCTGGTCGAGGTTGCCAGTCGGCTCGTCGGCAATGAGAATGCGCGGCGACGGCGCCAGCGCCCGGGCGATCGCCACGCGTTGCTGCTCGCCGCCCGACAATTCGCCGGGATAGTGGGTGACGCGATCGCTTAGGCCCACGGCCGCAAGTTCGCGCGCCGCGACAGAAAACGGATCGGCATGGCCGGCGAGTTCCAGCGGCACCGCGACATTTTCGAGCGCCGTCATGTTGGGAATGAGATGAAAGGACTGGAATACGATGCCAATGTTACGGCCACGAAACGAAGCTATCTGATCCTCGGTTTTGCCATTGAGCAGTTCGCCAGCGATTCGGACCGTACCCGAATCGACCCTTTCCAGGCCTGCCAGAACCATCAGCAATGTCGACTTGCCCGAGCCCGAAGGGCCGACGATGCCGGTCGCCTCGCCAGCCGCCACATCCAGGCTGACACCCTTCAGCACATGCACGGACGACGCCCCTTCGCCAAGTGTCAGCGATACGTCTTTCAGCGCGATGACGGCTTCTGTCAAAATGAAAGCGTCCTATATCAAGGGATGAAGGCTCTGCTTGCCGGATGCCGTCGGAAGAATTCCTTGGTCATATGGGGCCTGCCGCATGTCTTTCAAACGCCTGATTGCCGCAGGCTTCATCGTTTTCTCCGCCTTTTGCGGCGCCAGTTCGTCGGCGCGTGCGGAGCCGTTCAAGATCGTCGGCTTCGGTGACAGCCTGATGGCAGGCTTTGGCCTTGGGCCGGACCAGGGTTTTACCGAAAAACTGCAGGCCGCCCTTCGCGCCGAGGGTCACGACGTGACGGTCGCCAATGCTGGCGTCTCCGGCGACACGACGAGCGGCGGCCTGGCTCGGCTTGACTGGTCCGTGCCCGACGGCACGCAGCTGGTCATTCTCGAACTCGGCGCCAACGACATGCTGCGCGGCGTCTCGCCCGACATCGCCAGAAAGAACCTGGATGAGATGATGGGCAAGCTCAAGGACCGCAGGATTGCCGTGCTGCTGGCCGGCATGCGCGCCGCGCCCAATCTCGGCGCCGACTACCAGAACGCCTTCGACGCCATCTTTCCCGACCTTGCCAAGAAATACGACGTTGCGCTCTACCCGTTCTTTCTCGACGGCGTCGCCGGTCAGCCCGGCATGCAACTCGAGGACGGCCTGCATCCGAGCCCTCAGGGCGTTGACCAGATGGTCGAACGCATCTTGCCGACGGTCGAAAAGGCGATCGCGGCGGCGATGGGAGGTTCGTGAAATCGGACTAATTGCTTCCGTTGGGGAAACTTTTAACAAAGCCTGTGACCAACAAACCTCTTGCTCCGTTTGATTTTCGATGATTCGCTAGGGCTAATATTCGATTCGAGGAAGGGAGGCTCTTCATGCCGCGTCTTTTCACCGCCCTCGAAATACCGCGTGACGCCGCCCTTTCGCTGTCCCTGCTGCGGGGCGGCCTGCCCGGGGCCCGTTGGATCGACGTCGAAAACTATCATCTGACGCTGCGCTTCATCGGCGATGTACCGGGTCATGTCGCCGACGAGATCGCCAACGCACTCGACCGCGTCCACCGCCCCTCCTTCCCGCTGACCCTGTCCGGCGTCGGCGCTTTCGGCCAGAAGAAGCCGCACGCGGTGTGGGCGGGTGCCTCCGCCTCGCCCGATCTTGCCGCCCTTCAGGGCGAGATCGACCGCATCTGCCAGCGGCTCGGTATTCCCGCCGATCCGCGCAAGTTCATGCCGCACGTGACGCTGGCGCGCTTGCGCAATTCGACCCCGCTCGACGTTGCCCAGTATCTCTCAGCACGCGGCAATTTCTCGACACTGCCGTTTCGCATCGGCCGTTTCGTGCTTATGTCATCGCGCGATTCGGTCGGCGGCGGCCCCTACATCGTCGAGGAAGCCTGGCCGCTGTCGGGCAAGGACGCCCGTGCTTCCAGCCTTGTCGCCAGCGCCTCCGACGCCTCGCGGATCATGCGGTAGACCAAGGCGAAGGCTTCCGCCCCGTCATTATAGGGGTCCGGCACGTCGCGCGCATTGCCCTTGGCGAACTCCAGGAACAGGTGCACCCGGTCGTGCATGGCTGCCGGCGCCAAGGCTTTCAGGTCGCGAACATTCGACCGGTCCATGCCGAGGATCAGGTCGAAGCGATGAAAATCCTCCGGCGTGACCTTGCGCGCCCTCTGCCGGGAAATGTCGATGCCGTGACGCACAGCAACCGCGATCGAGCGTGGATCGGGAGGCGAGCCGACCTCCCAGCCGCTGGTTGCGGCTGAATCGAGCAGCATTTGTCCGCCCCATCCGCGCTCCGCCAGCATGGCGCGAACAACGCCCTCAGCCAGCGGCGATCGGCAGATGTTGCCGAGACAGACGAAAAGAATGGAATTTATGGGCTTCGCGCTCATCGATCCAACGCTATGGTGACGACTTCAGTCGAAATAGCATGGGAAGCTGACATGACGAGAGAGAAACTGGGCCGGGAAGCCGCTGAAGCGGCGTTGACCGGTCTCGACGGCTGGGCGCTGGCCGCCGATGGCGCCTCGATCAAGCGCACGTTCACCTTCGCGAATTTCTCCGAAGCTTTCGCCTTCATGACCCGCGTAGCACTGGCCGCCGAGAAGATGGACCATCATCCCGACTGGTCGAATGTCTACAAGACCGTCGACGTGACGCTGAACACCCACGATGCCGGTGGCGTGACGGCGCTCGATATCGATCTGGCGAAGAAGATGAACCGCTTTTTCGGTGGCTGAACGCGCAGCGGTTTGCCAAATCGGCGCCGGCATCTTGCAGCCCGGGTCGGGTTTCACCACATTTTCGCTCGCGGGGCATGCGCTGGAATGCGCATGGACGCTCGCAAGGAGAAATTGATGGCGCAACAATCCGGTTTTGACTTCTTCGGCTTCAGCGGCAAGCTCGGCGACGAGAACGAGGTGCGCGAGAAATTCTGGCGCACGGCGAAAAAGGCCGCGCGGCAGATCCCCTTCATGGAAGAGGTCGTGGCCGCCTATTACTGCGCCATGGACAAGAACACGCCGCTGCGCGCCAAGGGCATTCTGCTCGCCGCGCTCGGCTATTTCGTGCTGCCGGTGGACGTCATCCCCGACTTCGTCCTCGGGCTTGGCTTCACCGACGACATCGCCGTGCTCACCGCCGCGATCACTGCTGTCAG
Organism: Mesorhizobium sp. P5_C1; assembly: GCF_054049815.1. Lineage (NCBI taxonomy): Bacteria > Pseudomonadati > Pseudomonadota > Alphaproteobacteria > Hyphomicrobiales > Phyllobacteriaceae > Mesorhizobium > Mesorhizobium sp. P5_C1. The sequence goes on from NZ_JBFULQ010000116.1 coordinate 8,503, forward strand.
CGCCCACATCACGCCGGCGCACCGGCAGGCTGCCAAGGACGCCATCGCCGACAAGGGCTGAGCAGGCCGGCGCCCGCGCAAACGCCTTTGGAGCCTGCGTTTGACGGCAAAGCAAAAAGTCAAACTCTTGCCGCTTTCGTGGCCTCCAAGTCGCGAAAGGGACGTCGCGCCACCCGCTCGCAAGGCGGCGGCGCGGGAATGGCGGCGGTTTCCTCGGGTGCGGGTCCTTTTCTCAAAGGAAATTCACCGTTTGGTAACCCAGATTAAATCAAAATGAAGCGACGGGCAGGACGCCAAGCCGGCCTGCCGCCGCACCTTTGGAATACGGGAAAAACGATGCGCGGATTGATTGCTACAGTTTCGAGCCTGGTCCTGGTGGCCGTGGCAGCGCCGGCACTGGCGCAGTCGGCGACCAAGATCGGTCAGCACAATGCGTGGGGCACCTACAGCTACCAGGCATCGGGCGGCAAGGTCTGCTATGTCCTGACCGTGCCGACCGACAAGCAACCGCCGACGCTCGACCATGGCGACATGTTCTTCTTCGTCAGCCAGCGGCCCGGCCAGCAAGTGTCCTACGAGCCGCAATTCATCGCCGGCTACACCTTCCAGGAAGGCTCCAAGGCCACCGTCACCATCGACAAGAAGTCGTTCTCGATGTTCACGCGGGGCAAGTCGGCCTGGGTCGAGAACGCCGCCGAGGAACCGGTGCTGATCGCCGCCATGAAGACCGGCACCGACATGAAGGTGACGGCGAAGTCCGGCCGCGGCAATCCAACCTCCTATGTCTTCTCGCTGAAGGGTATTTCGGCGGCGCTGTCCTCGATCGCCAAATGCAAATAGGCAAATAGGCGAAGCTTCGATTTGCCAAAGCGTTGTTTTGCATGAAAGGCCGGGCCGCAGAGCCCGGCCTTTTGCATTTTCGGGCCGGCCTGTGTGCCGACGGTTCAGTCTTACATGGCCATTTTTTCACATTCGGCCTGAGCCTTCTTGGTCGACGTATCGATCATGAAGGCTTTGCCCTTGGCGTCGGTCATCATCATCATGCAGTGCTTGATTGGCTTTGCCATCTTCATCATCTCGGCGCCCATCTTTGCATCCGGCATCATGGTGCCCATATGCCCGTCCGGCATGATCGCCATTACTTCTCCACCCTTCATCATGGTCATCGTGCCCATCGCGTCTTCGGCAAGTGCCTGCGAGGCGGTTAGGCCGACGAGGCCGGCAATAACGGCAAGCTTGATAGAGTTCATTCTGCATACTCCCATTTTGTAGGGGCATGGTTGCCCCTTTCGGAATTCGAAGGCGCGATGGGAAACGTTACGCAAACACGACCATGTGATCGGTTCTTTTGCAGCTGGAAGATGGGGCAAGGTCGCTGGATGATCGCAACGGGCTGTCAGCCAGCGCGCATCGGGTTCCATTCTCCCCGCATGACTCCGCCCCCAACCTGTGCTATGCGCCGCGCTTCATGTCCGGTCCGATAAGTGAAATCGGCCGCAAACCGCTTATATCAGTGCAACCATGACCCTTTCATTCGATCTCACCGCCGATGGCGCCCGTGACGCATTGCGCGCCCGCGCCGCACAGCCGGAAAAGCAATCGCTGATCGGCCTGACGCGGGCCGAGCTCGGCGAGGCCCTGGTGGCGTCCGGCGCCGTGCCGGAGCGCCAGGCGAAGATGCGCGCCCAGCAGCTCTGGCATTGGATGTATGTGCGCGGCGTTTCCGACTTTGCCGGCATGTTCAACATCTCCAAGGATTTGCGCGCCGAACTCGACAAGCATTTTACGGTTGCCAGGCCGGAGATCGTCGAGGAGCAGATTTCCTCCGACGGCACCCGCAAATGGCTGTTCCGCTTTCCGCCGCGCGGCGCCGGCCGGCCAGTCGAGATCGAAACCGTCTATATCCCAGAGGAAGGCCGCGGCACGCTCTGCATCTCCTCGCAGGTCGGTTGCACGCTGACCTGCTCGTTCTGCCATACCGGCACGCAGAAGCTGGTGCGCAATCTGACGGCGGAGGAGATCCTCGCACAGTTGCTCACTGCCCGCGACCGGCTCGGCGACTTTCCCGATCGTGATACACCGGACGGCGCCATCGTGCCGGCCGAGGGCCGCAAAGTGTCCAACATCGTCATGATGGGCATGGGCGAGCCGCTCTATAATTTCGAGGCTGTGAAGAAGGCGCTGCTGATCGCCTCCGATGGCGACGGCCTGTCCTTGTCGAAGCGCCGCATCACGCTCTCGACCTCGGGCGTCGTGCCGGAAATCTTGCGCACCGGCGAGGAGATCGGCGTCATGCTGGCGATTTCGCTGCACGCCACCAACGACGATTTGCGCGACCTGTTGGTGCCGATCAACAAGAAGTACCCGCTGAAGGAGCTGATCGCCGCCTGCCGCRCCTATCCCGGCCTATCCAACGCCAAGCGCATCACCTTCGAATATGTGATGCTGAAGGACGTCAACGATTCCATCGAGGACGCCAAGGGCCTGATCAAGCTGCTCAAGGGCATTCCGGCCAAGATCAATTTGATCCCGTTCAACCCGTGGCCGGGCACCAACTACCAGTGCTCGGACTGGGAGACGATCGAGAAATTCGCCGACTACATCAACAATGCCGGCTATGCCTCGCCGATCCGCACGCCGCGCGGCCGCGACATTCTGGCCGCCTGCGGCCAGCTGAAGTCCGACTCCGAGCGCATGCGCAAGGTCGACCGGCTGGCCCTGGAAGCAATGATGATTGCGGGGCACGGCGAGGCGTGAGCCGCCGCTTAGCCTGGCTGAAACGCTTCGCCACGATAGCAGTCGGCTATTTTGCCGGAGTGCTGACCTCGATCCTGGTGCCGGTGCTGCTGATTGCTCTTCTGGAAGGGATAGAAGACGGCAACTGGTCGATCATTTTCGCATTCGACTGGCTGGGCTCCTTCCCGCTCGCCGTGTTGACCGTGATGGTCGGCGCGCTGCTGATTGTCGGCCCGGCGATCCTCGTCGCCGAACGGCTGTCGCTTCGAGGATGGTTCTATTTTGCAGCCACGGGTGCGGTGACCTCCACCGCCTTTGGTGTTTCCATCCCGCGCTCGGCCGGAAGCTTTGTTTTCAATCCGGGCTATCTCGGTTTTCTGGCCACTGCCGGCATTGCTGCCGGTTCGGTCTACTGGCTTCTGGCCGGGCGTAAGTCCGGTCACCTCACACGCCGGGATCCGGGATGAGCCGCCTCATTGCTTACCTCGTCCGTTTCGCCGTCATCCTGTTCGGCTATGCGGTGGCGTCGCTGGCGGCGAGCGCCTTCCTCAACATCCTGTTCCTGGCTTCGCTCGGCTACATGCCGGAGCACGCGCACCCGACGGCAACCGCCTCGCTGTATTTCTCAATTCCGTTCGTCGCCCTGTTCGTCGCCTATTTCGCCTTCATGCCGGCGGCGATCGTCATCCTGCTTGCCGAGATCCTTGGTCGGCGCGACTGGTTGTTCTATGCGCTGGCGGGCGCGGTGGTCGCGGCCGTTTTCCTCGGCCTGGTCGACAATGCTCGTGACTCGGCTTTCGCGGTCAGGGAGACCAGCGCCATCATGGCAGTGGTCGGCGGCGGCATGGTCGGCGGCATCTTCTACTGGCTCAGCGCCGGGCGCTGGGCCGGAAGCTGGTGGTTGAAGGATGAGAAGGCGCCTACTTCGCCTGGGCCGTCAGGATCTTGAGAGCGAAGGCGGAAAACACGCCGGCAAAGAGATAGTCGACCACCCGGGTGACGCGCGGGCTGGCCTTCATCGCCGCCGAGAATTTTTCCGCCGCCAGCACCATCGGCGCGGTCACCGGTATCGACAGCACGATAAACATCGCGCCGAGGAAAAACAGCTTTCCCGGCGCATTCGGATCATGCGCGGAGACGAACTGCGGCAGGAAGGTCATGAAGAACAGGATGATCTTCGGGTTGAGCAGATTGACGCCGAGCCCCGCGGCCCAGCTGCGCAACAGCGAAATCTGAGGCCCCGTCTTCTTTTCCGGCGAAAATGCCGAGCCCCGGGTGATCGCCTGCCAGGCGAGGAAGACCAGATAGCCGGCGCCAAAGATCTTCAGCACGAAGAAGGCCATCGGCGAGGCGACGATCAGCGCCGAGACACCGACCACAACCAGCGTGGTGTGGATCAGCGTGCCGCACAGCGCGCCCGCCATCGAGGCAAAACCGGTAGCGCGGCCCTGGCTCAGCGTGCGCGAGACGAACAAGGTCATGTCCGGTCCGGGCGTGATCGCCAGGATCACGGTGGCGATGGCGAACTGGATCAGCGTGGCGGTGTCTGGAATGAACGACATGGACGGCCCTTTGGCTCGGGAACAGGCAAGCCTATAATGGATACGAACCATCGCTGCCAGCAACTGGACTGCTGAAAGGCTGATCCAGCGCCCCGGGTCGTATCCCGTTTGACCCAACGGTCCGCGGCGTTCATCTCTTGCGCAGCCCGGAAACGGCGTGATACCTCGCCCGCCGAGAACTCGTGATCGCGGAACCGCCAAATGTCAAAAGCAAAAGACGTCAAGAAAGTCGTGCTCGCCTATTCCGGCGGCCTCGACACATCGATCATCCTGAAATGGCTGCAGACCGAACTCGGCGCCGAAGTCGTCACCTTCACCGCCGATCTCGGCCAGGGCGGCGAACTCGAGCCGGCTCGCCGCAAGGCCGAGATGATGGGCATCAAGGACATCCGCGTCGTCGACGTGCGCGAGGAGTTCGTCTCCGATTTCGTCTTCCCGATGTTCCGCGCCAACGCCGTCTATGAAGGCACCTACCTGCTCGGCACCTCGATCGCCCGGCCGCTGATCTCCAAGCATCTGGTCGAGATCGCCAGGGAGACCGGCGCCGACGCGATTGCGCATGGCGCCACCGGCAAGGGCAACGACCAGGTTCGCTTCGAGCTTTCGGCTTACGCGCTGAACCCCGACATCAAGGTCATCGCGCCATGGCGCGACTGGTCGTTCAAGTCGCGCACCGACCTGATCAATTTCGCCGAGCAGCACCAGATACCGGTGCCGAAGGACAAGAAGGGCGACGCGCCGTTCTCGGTCGACGCCAACCTTCTGCATTCGTCCTCTGAGGGCAAGGTGCTGGAAGACCCGTGGAGCGAGCCGCCGGAATTCGTCCACCAGCGTACCGTTTCGCCAATGGATGCGCCGGACAAGGTCACCGAGATCGAGATCGAATTCCTCAAGGGCGACCCGATCTCGCTCAACGGCAAGAAGCTGTCGCCGGCCACCATGCTGGCAGCGCTCAATGATCTCGGCCGCGACAACGGCATCGGCCGGCTCGACCTGGTCGAGAACCGCTTCGTCGGCATGAAGTCGCGCGGCGTCTACGAGACGCCCGGCGGCACCATCCTGATATCGGCCC
>NZ_JBFULQ010000117.1:0-13869 GCF_054049815.1 Mesorhizobium sp. P5_C1
GGCATGGCCCGTCCACATCCTATGCCGCCGTGCGTCAGCATTGGGAAAGCTGCCCGCATTCGCTGGCCAAGGGCGAGGATTTCGTCCTCTACGCCATTCTCGATTTCATCGTCGACAACTACATGCCCGTGCTCGAGCAGATCGAGGACGAGGTCGAACTGATCGAGGACAGGGTCCTGCTGAAGCCGATGACAGGTCCCGACATCGAGCGGCTCTATATGCTGCGCCGCGATCTTTTGCGTCTGCGCAATGCGGCACTTCCGCTTGTCGAAGTCTGCCGCCGACTAACCAGTGCCGACCTGCCACAGATCCACACGGCCATGCATCCGCTGTTTCGTGACGTGACCGACCATATCCGCACCGTGCAGGAAAAGATCGACAGTCTGCGCGAGGTGCTGGCGTTTGCTTTCGAGGCCAGCCTTCTGGTCGGCCAGAGCCAGGAAACGGCGATCTCCAAGAAGCTAGCCTCCTGGGCCGCCATCTTGGCGGTGCCGACGGCATTCGCCGGTATTTACGGCATGAATTTCAGCGACATGCCGGAATTGAAGATGGAATATGGCTACCCGGTGGTGCTGGCCACGATCGCGCTGATCTGCTCGTTTCTCTACTGGCGCTTTCGCAAGAATGGCTGGCTGTGAAGAAGAGGGCAGTAGGGCAGTAGGGCAGTAGGGCAGTAGGATGACATTTCGCAAGCGCGACTTTCCGCACGCCTACTGCCGTATTGCCTTACTCCCCTATTCCCTTCTCTGTTATCGACTCCGCCGCCGCTCCGATGCCGGCTGGAACGCCACGCGGGCGTGGTACTTGCAGTAGGGGCCGGTTTCGGCGGCTTCGTTGCCGCAGAAATTGAAGTCCTCCGAAAGCGGATCGCCGTTCGGCCATTTGCAGGTCCGCTCGGTCAGCTCGACGAGCTGCAGATGCCGTGAGATCGGCACCACGACATTCTCGACCGGGCGGATATAGTGGCGTGCCACAGGTTCGGCGTCGAACTGCGTCTGCAATGCCGTTGCGCCGATCGATGTCGTGACATGACGGACCGTGCTTGCGGCGCGCGACACCGATTTCTGAACCGTCGATCCCTGCGCCGCCTTCTTCTGGCGTGCCGGCGTGGCGGTCGACCGCCCGCGGCCCGACAGTTTCAGCCGGTGCACCTTTCCAATGACCGCATTGCGGCTGACCCCACCAAGCTGCGCAGCAATCTGGCTTGCGCTCAGACCCTCGGACCACAGTTTTCTGAGAAGTTCTACCCGCTCGTCAGTCCAGTTCATGAGACCGCTCCTGCTAAGCGTGCGGCAATCGGAATCCACTCCCGGCCCGGCAACATTTGCCGGGGCAGACACCACATATATCTGGTGATTAGGTCCGCCGCACGAAATCTAGTTATTTCTTGACTACAACTACTCTATGCGCTGACTCGGTGACAAGAGTCCCAAGTGCAACACGAATCGGTTTTTTAGGTTTTCCCCAACTTGCCCGGTCGCTCGTGAGCCGGCGTTGCGTCGGAGGGCTTGCCGCGGGGCACTACGCGACGTTTTCGTTGACTTCATGGCCGAAAAACACGATAAGCCGCACAGGCCGCCGCTTTGGCGGCTTTTTTGATTTTCCGGTACCGGAGACGCATATAATGAGCGGTTCGGCGCTTTACGAGACCTTTGCTCGCGCACCCCTGGCCTTCGACCATGGGGAAGGCACCTGGCTGGTTACCGACAAGGGCGAGCGATATCTCGATTTCGCCGGCGGCATCGCCGTCAATTCGCTGGGTCACAGCCATCCGCACCTGGTCTCAGCACTGACCGAGCAAGCCGCGAAGCTTTGGCATGTCTCCAATCTCTACGAGATTCCGGGGCAAACCCGGCTCGGCGAGCGGCTGGTGGACGCCACCTTCGCCGACAAGGTGTTCTTCACCAATTCCGGCGCCGAAGCGCTGGAATGCGCGATCAAGACGGCGCGGCGCTACCATTTCGTCAAGGGACATCCCGAACGCTTCCGCGTCATCACCTTCGAGGGGGCCTTCCATGGCCGCACGCTGGCGACCATCGCGGCCGGCGGTCAGTACAAGTACCTTGAAGGGTTTGGCCCCAAGGTCGAGGGCTTCGACCAGGTCGGCTTCGATGACATCGACGCGGCCGAAAAAGCGATCACGCCAGAGACCGCGGCGATCCTGATCGAACCGGTACAGGGCGAGGGCGGCATCCGCCCGGTGCCGACGCAATCGCTGAGGCGGCTCAGGCAGTTGTGCGAACAGCACGGCCTGCTGCTGATCTACGACGAGGTCCAGTGCGGCATCGGCCGAACCGGCAAGCTGTTCGCGCATGAATGGTCCGGCGTCACCCCCGACATCATGGCGATCGCCAAGGGCATTGGCGGCGGCTTCCCGATGGGCGCCTGCCTTGCCACCGATGAAGCGGCCATTGGCATGACGTCCGGCGTCCATGGCACCACTTTCGGCGGCAACCCGCTGGCCATGGCGGTTGGCAACGCGGTGCTCGACGTGGTGCTGGAAGACGGCTTCCTCGAAGATGTCCAGCGCAAGGCGCTGCTGATGAAGCAGGGGCTGGCGGCGGTCGCCGACGAGTTTCCCGAGGTCATCGAGGACATCAGGGGCACCGGGCTGATGCTCGGTCTCAAGTGCGCCATGCCCAACACCAAGGTGAACATGGCATTGCGCGACCAGCACCTGCTGGCGGTTCCGGCCGGCGACAACGTCATTCGCCTGTTGCCGCCGCTCACCGTCACCGATGCCGAGATCCACGACGCGCTCAGCCGCATCCGCGCCGGCGCCAAGGGCCTGGCGGAGGCGATCGCCGCCGCCGCCGCGAAGTAATCCTGGAACCATTGCTGATGTCAGTTCGCCATTTCACCGATCTTTCCGCCGTTTCCGAAGGCGATCTGCGCTTCATGCTTGATGATGCGGTGGTGCGAAAGGCTCGCCTCAAGGCTGGCGAGCGCACCAGGCCGCTCGAAGGCAAGGTGCTGGCGATGATCTTCGACAAGCCCTCGACGCGCACCCGCGTGTCCTTCGACGTCGGCATGCGCCAGCTCGGCGGCGAAACCATCATGCTGACCGGCACCGAGATGCAGCTCGGCCGCTCCGAGACCATTGCCGACACCGCCAAGGTGCTGTCGCGCTACGTCGACGCGATCATGATCCGCACCACCTCGCATGAGCGGCTGCTCGAACTGACCGAGAATGCCACCGTTCCGGTCATCAATGGACTGACCGACGACACCCATCCCTGCCAGCTGATGGCCGATATCATGACCTTCGAGGAGCATCGCGGTCCGGTTGCCGGCAAGACCATCGCCTGGACCGGCGACGGCAACAATGTGCTGCATTCGCTGCTCGAGGCCTCGGCGCGGTTCCGCTTCAACCTCAACGTCGCCGTGCCCGAAGGCAGCGAGCCGGAACAGAAGCATATCGACTGGTCGCAGGCGCATGGTGGCAAGCTGCACTTCACCCGCTCGCCCGAGGAAGCCGTCGACCAGGCCGACTGCGTCGTCACCGATTGCTGGGTGTCGATGGGCCAGGAGCATCGCGCCCGCGGCCACAACGTGTTCTCGCCCTACCAGGTCAATGCCAAGCTGATGGCGAAGGCCAAGCCGGAGGCGCTGTTCATGCACTGCCTGCCGGCGCACCGCGGCGAGGAAGTGACCGACGAGGTCATTGACGGGCCGCATTCGGTGGTCTTCGACGAGGCCGAGAACCGCCTCCATGCCCAGAAGGCCGTGCTCGCCTGGTGTCTCGGCGCTTGATCTCTGGGGGTGTGATGCCTATTTGCGCCGCATCACGCAAATCAAGCGCGTTTCGAAGCATGCGCCCTCCAGGGCGGCATGGCCGCGCCCTGGAGCATTGTCATGTTGGAAACCTATCAAGTGACTGAACATCACCCCAAACTCGGCGAATTCGGCTACGCCGGCGACGATCACGTCGTGCCCTTCGAGGTCGGCCCGCTCGATGTGCGCGGCCGTACCGTCCAGCTCGGGCCGATGCTCGACGCCATCCTCAGCCGTCACGACTATCCCGAACCGGTCGCCCGCCTGCTGGCGGAAGCCTGCGTGCTGACGGTGCTGCTCGGCACCTCGCTGAAGTTCGAGGGCAAGTTCATCCTGCAGACCCGCACCGACGGGCCGGTCGACATGCTGGTGGCGGATTTTTCCACGCCCTCGGCACTGCGCGCCTATGCCCGCTTCGATGCAGACCGGCTGGAGGCGCTGGTCGCGGCCGGCGAAACGTCTCAGCAGACGCTGCTCGGCAGCGGCGTGCTGGCGCTGACCATCGACCAGGGTGCTCACACGCAGCGCTATCAGGGTATCGTCCAGCTCGATGGCGAAACGCTGGAAGACGCGGCCCGCACCTATTTCCGCCAGTCGGAGCAGATTCCGACCGATATCAGGCTTTCGGTGGCCAAGCTGCTGACGCCTGGCGTCGGCGGCGCTCGCGAGCAGTGGCGTGCCGGTGGCATCCTGGCGCAGTTCCTGCCGCAGTCGCCCGAGCGCATGCGCGTTCCGGACCTGCCGGGCGGCGATGGCGATCCGCGCGAGGAGATCCACGATCCGGCCGACAATTCCTGGCAGGAGCTGCTGGCATTGCTCGGCACCATCGAGCCGACCGAACTGATCGACCCGACGATCGGCGCCGAGCGGCTGCTGTACAGGCTGTTCCACGAGCATGGCGTGCGCGTCTTCGGCGGCGTACCGGTCGCCGACCAGTGCTCATGCTCGAGGGACAAGATCCGTGGCATCCTCGAGGGCTTCTCGGCGCAGGAGATCAAGGACAGCACCGAAGACGGCGGCATCCACGTCGCCTGCGAATTCTGCTCGAAGCAATATGACTTCGATCCGGCGGAATTTGCGGCGGCCCAGTAGAGAACGAGCCTCACCGGCTGCTTGGCGGCCGGTGAGGCGAAGCTAATTCACCGTCCTTCGCGTCCCCGGCAGATCCAGCGAGAAGGCGGGGATGGCGATGTCGAACGTCTCGCCCCGCTTGTTGCGCATCGTGTAGTGCCCGACCATGATGCCGGACGGTGTCGAAAGCGGGCAACCGGACGTGTATTGATAGCTGTCGCCGGGATTGAGTTCGGGCTGGTCGCCGACGACGCCGGCACCGCGCACCTCCTCGACCCGTCCGGTGCCGTCGGTGATGTGCCAATAGCGCGACAACAGCTGCACGAACTCATCCGACTGGTTGTCGATCGTTATCTGATAGCCCCAGACATAGCGGTTCTCCGACGGGTCCGAACGGTCCTCCAGATAGAACGGCCTGACCTGCACTTCGATGTTGCGCGTCACGGCGCGGTACATAAGCGGCTCCAAAACAATCCAAGTCGAACTGTCCTCGCTCCGGGCGAGCAGGTCAACGTGCGCGTCTTGTCGCGCCCGGCCTGAAAGGCAGGTGCCGACAAAGAATGTCATTTAAGTGACACATGACAATGGTGGTGTGCACGAAGCGGGCGACTCGGCGCTCTGTCGAACTGTTGAAAACGGCCATCACGCGGGCCGTCTTTTCTGGAGTGGCCAGGTCTCGATGGAACTCACCCTCATAGCCGCCTCGCTTTCGATCGCTCTCATCCTTTCAAACCTCGCCAGCATCCTGCTCGCCGCTTCGCGTCTGAAGCGCCACCGCACCATCGCGCCGCCGGCCGGCAAGCCGCTGCCGGTGTCGATTATCGTGCCATCGCGTGGCGTCGAGCCGTTCACGCAGGAGACGCTGGAGCGCGCCCTCTCGCTCGACTGGCCTCGCTATGAACTGGTCTTTTGCGTCGCCCATGCGGACGATCCGGTGGTCAGGCTGATCCGTGCCGCCATCGCCCGTTCTCCCAAGGTGCCGGCGCGGCTGCTGATCGGCGACGACCGCATCAGCGCCAATCCGAAACTCAACAATTGCGTCAAGGGTTGGGAGGCAGCGCGCCACGATTGGGTTGTCCTGGCCGATTCCAACGTGTTGATGCCGAGAGACTACGTGCAGCACCTGATGGCTGCATGGCGGCCCGACACCGGCCTTGTCTGCTCGACGCCGATAGGCTCGCGGCCCGCTGGCTTCTGGGCCGAGGTCGAATGCGCTTTCCTCAACACGCTGCAAGCGCGCTGGCAATATGCCGGCGAGGCGCTTGGCCTCGGCTTTGCCCAGGGCAAGAGCATGCTCTGGAACAAGCCGATGCTCGACGCCAGTGGTGGCATCCGTGCGCTCGCCGCCGAGATCGCCGAGGACGCTGCCGCGACCAAGCTGGTCAATGGCCTTGGCCTGCGCGTCAATCTCGTCGCCGCGCCCTTCGAGCAACCGCTCGGCCGGCGCACCTTTGACGAGATCTGGTCGCGTCAGGCCCGTTGGGCGCGCCTGCGCCGCGTCACTTTCCCATGGTTTTTCGCACCCGAAATCCTGACCGGGGCAGTGGTGCCGCTGGCACTCGCGCTGTTGGCGGCGGCAAGCGCGGGCGTCAGCCTCTGGGCAACCGCCATTGCCGTGCTGGCGGCCTTCTACCTTCCTGAATGCGCCCTGGCCTGGTCCAAAGGCTGGTACCTGTCGTCGCGCATGGTCGCGGCGATCATGATGCGCGACCTGATCCTGCCGGCGATGTGGGCGCGCGGCTGGCTGGGTGGCGCCGTCGACTGGCGCGGCAACGCGATGACCATCGGCACCAAGGCGGCCGAGTTGGAAGAGACGCCGTCCGGCGCCTGATGGCCAAAGGCCTTTTACTTGGCCGACTTCAGCGCCTGTTCGATGTCTTCCAGAAGATCGTCGGTATCCTCCAGGCCGACCGACAGCCTGAGCGTGCCCGGCCCGATGCCGAGTTCGGCACGCGCTTCGTCGCTCAGATTCTTGTGCGTCGTCGTYGCCGGATGGGTGATCAGGCTCTTGGCATCGCCGAGATTGTTGGAGATCAGTACGATGTCGAGCGCGTTCTGCAAGGCGAAGGCCGCCTGCTTGCCTCCCTTGACGTCCAGGCAGATCAGCGTCGAGCCGCCCGACATCTGCTTCTTGACGATGGCCGCCTGCGGGTGGTCGGCGCGGCCGGGATAGATGACGCGGACGATTTCGGGCCGCTCGGCCAGGAAATCCGCGATCCTGCTGGCGCTTTCCGTCTGCTGGCGCACGCGCACCGGCAGCGTCTCCAGCCCTTTCAGCAGCGTCCAGGCATTGAACGGCGACAGGCTGGGGCCGGTGTGGCGGAAATAGTCGTGCAGGTTCTCGTCGATCCACTTCTTGTCCGACAGGATGACGCCGCCGAGACAGCGGCCCTGGCCGTCAATATGCTTGGTCGCCGAGTAGACGACGATGTGCGCACCGAGCTGCAGCGGCTTCTGCTGCAGGGGTGTGGCAAAGACATTGTCGACGATCAGCCGCGCACCGATCGAATTGGCAAGCGCGGCAACCGCGGCGATGTCGACCACTTCCAGCGTCGGGTTGGTCGGGCTTTCCAGGAAGAACAGCTTGGTGTTCGGCTTGACCGCCTTTTCCCAGTTGGCGATGTCGGTGCCGTCGACCAGCGTCGCCTCGATGCCATATTTCGGCGCCAGCGTCTCGACCACCCAGCGGCAGGAGCCGAACAGCGCGCGTGCTGCCACGATATGATCGCCGGCCCTGGCGCTGCACAACAGCGAGGCCGTCACCGCGGCCATGCCGGATGCGGTGGCGCGCGCGTCCTCGGCGCCTTCGAGCGCGCACATGCGTTTTTCGAACATGTCGACGGTCGGGTTGGCGTAGCGCGAGTAGATGAACCCCGGCTCCTCGCCCTTGAAGCGGGCTTCGGCGGCCTGCGCAGTTTCGTAGACATAGCCCTGGGTGAGGTACATCGCCTCGGAGGTTTCGCCGAAACCGGAACGCAGGGTTCCGCTATGCACGAGTGTCGTTTGAGGCTTCCAGTTACGCTTCTTGGTGCTCATCGCTTTTGTTCCAGACACAAAAAAACCGGCCGCGAAAGTCGCAACCGGTCCATACGGCCTTGCGGCCCGACGGTCCTTTAGCGACTTGTTTAACGTGGCTGCAAGCCGACCGGCCAAATCACCACGGGATAACGACCCTTTAGACCCGCGCCACGCTTGCGTCAATTGCCGGCTTGATTAAGAGGTTTGTACCAAGCAGGTTCCGCAKCAGTGTTCCACGGTTTTGCGGCAAGAACCTGCGAACAGAAAATCGCCTGGCCCCAAGAATCGCCTGGCCTAGGAGTGGAGCCTTGCGGCAGACAGGCATTCTTCCCGATCAGGACATTTCGGCGCTGTTCCGGTCCGGCGCGCTGAAGTCGGCGCGCGCGTTCGATGCCGATCAGATCCAGCCGGCGAGCCTGGATCTGCGCCTCGGCGACAAGGCCTGGCGGGTGCGGGCCTCGTTCCTGCCGGGTCCCAACCACAAGGTTTCGGAAAAGCTCGACCGGTTGCAGCTGCACGAGATCAATCTTGCAGAGGGGGCGGTGCTGGAGACCGGCTGCGTGTATATCGTGCCCTTGCTTGAAAGCCTGGCATTGCCGGCGGACATTTCGGCCTCGGCCAATCCGAAGAGTTCCACCGGGCGGCTCGACATCTTCACCCGCGTCATGACCGATCGCGGACACGAGTTCGACAAGATCGCCGCCGGCTATCACGGCCCGCTCTATCTCGAGGTCAGCCCGCGCACCTTTCCGATCGTCGTGCGCACCGGTTCGCGTCTGTCCCAGATCCGTTTCCGCACCGGCAATGCACTGCTCTCGGAAGCCGAGCTGCATGACCTGCATCGCGCCGAGATGCTGGTCGCAACCGAGCCGCCGAACATTTCCGGCGGCGGCATCGCGCTGTCGATCGATCTTAACGGCGATCAGAACGGCCTGGTCGGCTATCGCGGCAAGCATCACACCGGTCTCGTCGATGTCGACAAGCGCGCGGCACAAGAGGTCGTCGATTTCTGGGAGCCGATCCACAAGAGCGGCGCCGGCGAACTGGTGCTCGATCCCGATGAATTCTACATCCTCGTCAGCCAGGAAGCGGTGCATGTGCCGCCGCTCTACGCCGCCGAGATGACGCCGTTCGATCCGCTGGTCGGCGAGTTCCGCGTCCACTATGCCGGCTTCTTCGATCCGGGTTTCGGCCATTCGGCGTCCGGCGGCACCGGCAGTCGCGCAGTGCTCGAAGTGCGCAGCCACGAAGTGCCGTTCATCCTCGACCATGGCCAGATCGTCGGCCGGCTGGTCTACGAGCATATGCTGAAGCGGCCGCAGGCACTCTACGGCACCGATCTCGGCTCCAACTACCAGGCGCAAGGCCTGAAGCTGTCCAAGCATTTCCGCCCAGCGCGCTGAACCCAATTCCCGTCGGGCAATACACTTGCCTGCGATGGCTCGTCATGCTTGGCTGGCTTTCTGGTCGCCAAGCTGGCGGCGTTCAAGGGAACCAAGAAAATGCGGATTTCAAAATGGATCATATCGGCAGCAGGTGCTGCCGTGTTGCTGATGGCGGCCGGCTCTCTGTCGGCGCAGGCTGCTGAGAAACTGAAGATCGGCACCGAGGGTGCCTATCCGCCGTTCAACACCATCACCCCGGACGGCAAGGTCGTCGGCTTCGATATCGACATCGCCAATGCGCTGTGTGCGCAGATGAAGGTCGAGTGCGAGATCGTCACCCAGGACTGGGACGGCATCATCCCCGCCCTGCAGGCCAAGAAATTCGATGCCATCATCGCCTCGATGAGCATCACCGAGGAACGCAAGAAGCAGGTCTCCTTCACCAACAAATACTATACGACGCCACTCGCGCTGGTGGCGCCGAAGGATACCGAACTCACCTCGACCGAACCGGCGGCCCTTGCCGGCAAGACGGTCGGCGCCCAGGCCTCGACCACGCAGGCCGACTATGCCCAGAATGTCTATGGCAAGGCTGGCGCGGAGGCGAAACTCTACCCGACCCAGGAAGAGGCGATCACCGATCTGACGAACGGCCGTCTCGATGCCGTCATCTCTGACAAATTCGTGCTGGTGGACTGGTTGAAGAAGGCAAGCGACGGCTGCTGCAAGCTGGTCGGTGACGTCAAGGGCACGGAGACCCAGGCCGGCATTGCCGTTCGCCTGGAAGACACCGCGCTACGCGACAAGCTCAATGCGGCAATAGACGCCATCGTTGCCGACGGGACCTACAAGAAGATCCAGGCCAAGTACTTCGACTTCGATATTTATTGAGCTTCGAACGGCCGACCTCCCCACTCGTAGGGGAGGTCGTGCTGTCAAAGCGCCTTCACCGCCACCTTCACCGGCTGCTCGATCTCGAGTGGGTTGCGCAGCGGCAGGCCAAAATCCTTGGCCTCGATTTCGAACACATCGCCAGCCTCGGTCTTGATGCCGTCGGCAAAGGACAGCGTCGCCGTTCCAAACATGTGCACATGCACGTCGCCTGGCTGGCGGAAAGCCGCATATTTGAAGTGGTGGTGTTCGAGATTGGCGATGGTGTGCGACATGTTCGCTTCGCCTGACAGGAACGGCTTTTCCCACAGCACCTCGTTGTCACGATAGATGCGCGAGCTGCCGCGGATGTCGGACGGCAGGTCGCCGATCAGGATTTCCGGCCCGAACGAGGCGTTGCGCAGCTTGGAGTGGGCCAGGAACAGATAGTTCACGCGCTCGGTGACGTGGTCGGAAAACTCGTTCGACAACGTGAAGCCGACACGGAACGGTGCGCCATCGTCGCCGATGACATAGATGCCGGCCACTTCCGGCTCTTCGCCGGCGTCCTTGGCGAAAGCCGGCGACAGCAGTGCGGCACCTGGCGCCACAGCCATCGTGCCGTTGCCCTTGTAGAACCATTCCGGCTGCACACCGATCTGGCCTTTCGCCGGCTTGCCGCCCTCCAGCCCCATGCGGAACATCTTCATGGAATCGGTCAGCTGTTCCTCGCCCTCGGCGCCGAGCTTCTTGTGCATGGAATCGCGCGTCGCGGCCGAGCCGAGATGCGTCAGTCCGGTGCCGGTCAGATGCAGGTGCGCCGGATCGGGGTGGTTGATCGGCGACAGCAGCCGCCCCTTCTTGTAGGCGGCATCGAGATCGATTGTCTCGCCAAGCCCCTTGCGTTCGATCAGCGCGACGAGCCCGACGCCGGTGCGGGCGGCCTCCATCGCCAGCGAATAGACGCTGCGCGCACCATTGATGATCCGGGTCTTGCCGCCGTTGCGGGCAACGACGCGGATGGTCTCGGCGTCATCGAGAATCTGGGAGATCAGCATGATGAATCCTCTCTCATTTGCCTTGGCAGGGGCTGCCGGGACGGCAAACCTTGCCCAGCGCGGCCAGGACCTCGTCCRTGCCACGGGTGAAATTCTCCATTCGGATTGCGCTCGCGAGCCTGGTCCCTCAGGGACTTCTTTTCGTGCCGCCGGGCAGCGCCGCGATGTGACCCGTATGCCTTCCTGGTTCCCTCAGCCCTTGTTCTTGTTGTAGACGTCGAACACCACCGCGCCGAGCAGCACCAGGCCTTTCACCACCTGCTGCCAGTCGACATTGACGCCCATGATCGACATGCCGTTGTTCATCACGCCCATGATGAAGCCGCCGACCACCGCGCCGATGACCTGGCCGACACCACCCATCGCCGAGGCGCCGCCGATGAACACCGCGGCGATGACGTCGAGCTCGCTGCCAAGGCCTGCCGCCGGCACTGCCTGCCCAAGGCGGGCCGCGATGATCAGGCCGCCAAGCGCTGAYAGCACGCCCATATTGACGAACACCATCAGGGTCAGTCGCTCGGTCTTGATGCCCGATAGCTGTGCCGCCTTGGCATTGCCGCCCATTGCGTAGATGCGCCGGCCGATCGTCATGCGTTTGGTGACGAACACGAACAGTGCGATCAGCACGCCCATCACCATGAGAACGATTGGCAGGCCCCTGTAGCTGGCGAACTGGTAGACTAGGAACAGCGCCAGCGCGCTGGTCACCAGGGTCTTGATGACAAACAGCGTGAAAGGCTCGGCTTCGTAGCCGTGCTGCTCGCGCGTGCGCCGTGCCTTGAGCCCGAAATACGCATAGGCGAGCACGGCGACGACGCCAATCAGGATCGTCGTCATGTGCAGTGTCAGGCCGCTGCCGATGATGGTCTTGCCGGCGGCGTTCACCGTCGGCGGGATCAGCGTCAAGGGGCCGATCACGTCCGGAATGAAGCCGGAACTGAGCGCCTTGAAGCCATCTGGAAGCGGTCCCACGGAAGACCCGCCACCCAGCAGCGCCTGGCAGATGCCGCGGAAGATGAGCATTCCGGCCAGCGTCACGATGAAGCTCGGTATTCGGTGATAGGCAATCCAGTAGCCTTGGGCCGCGCCGATGCCGCCGCCGATGATGAGGCAGATGATCGATACAACCAGCGGATTGCTGAGGGGGCCAAGCGGCCAGATGACCATCATCATTGCCGCCAGCGCGCCGATGAAACCGGCGACGGAGCCGACGCTGAGGTCGATATGGCCCGAAACGATCACCAGAAGCATACCCAGCGCCATCACGATGATGAAGCTGTTCTGCTGCACCAAATTGCTCAGGTTCACCGGCTTGAAGAGCGTGCCGGACGTGGTGAACTGGAAGAACACCATGATGGCGATCAGCGCCAGGATCAGGCCGTATTCGCGCAGATTCGTGATCAGCGCCGAGACGGCCACACGCGGCCCCTGCTGCACATCTTCGGCGACGCCGCTTTTCGGCGCGGGAGCGCTTTCGGTGGTCATGATGCTTTTCCTTCTCCCCGAACGATGGCGCGCATGATCTTTTCCTGGCTGGCTTCGCTCGCCGCCATTTCGCCGACGATGCGGCCTTCGTTCATGACGTAGATGCGGTCGGTGATGCCGAGCAGTTCTGGCATCTCCGACGAGATGACGATGATCGCCTTACCCTCGGAGGCGAGGCGGGCGATGATGGTGTAGATTTCATACTTGGCGCCGACGTCGATGCCGCGCGTCGGCTCGTCGAGGATCAGCACTTCCGGATTGGCGAACAGCCATTTCGACAGCACCACCTTCTGTTGATTGCCGCCCGACAGATTGCCGGTCATTTGATAGACGCTGGACGAGCGGATGTTGGTCTTGGCCTTGTAGTCATTGGCGACGGCAAGTTCGCGCAGGTCGTCGATCACGGCGTGGCGCGACACGCCGGGCAGGTTGGCCAGCGTGATGTTGTGCTTGATGTGATCGATGAGATTGAGACCGTAGGTCTTGCGGTCCTCGGTGACGTAGGCAATGCCGTGTTCCACAGCCTTGCTCACCGACGAAACATCGATCGGCTTGCCCTTGAGCAGCACGTCGCCAGTGATGCGGCGGCCATAGGAGCGGCCAAACAGGCTCATGGCGAATTCGGTGCGTCCGGCGCCCATCAGCCCGGCAATGCCGACCACCTCACCCTTGCGGACATCGATATCGATGCCCTTGATCACCTGCCGCTCGGCATGGATTGGGTGATAGACCGACCAGTTCTTCACCTGGAGCACGACCTCGCCGATCTTGGGCTCGCGCGGCGGATAACGGTCGTCGAGCGAACGGCCGACCATCGAGGTGATGATGCGGTCCTCCGAAATGTCTTTCTTGGCAAGTGTTTCGATGGTCCGTCCGTCGCGGATGATGGTGACCTTGTCGGCGACCCGGTTCACCTCGTTGAGCTTGTGCGAGATCAGGATCGAGGTGATGCCTTGCCGCTTGAATTCGAGCAGCAGGTCCAGCAGTGCCTGGCTGTCCTTTTCGGACAGGCTCGCCGTCGGCTCGTCGAGGATCAGCAACTGCACTTCCTTGYTGAGCGCCTTSGCGATCTCGACSAGCTGCTGCTTGCCGACGCCGATATTGGTGATCAGCGTCTTGGGGTCCTCCTTGAGGCCCACCTTCTTCAGCAAGGCGCTGGTACGTGTCTCGTTGGCATTCCAGTCGATGATGCCAAATCTGGCGTGTTC